>CAYTDU010000285.1:0-6868 GCA_964436395.1 uncultured Gemmatimonadaceae bacterium
GTCGTTCCGGTTGACTCGAAGTTCCCGTTGGAATCGTGTCAGCGGATGCTACAACTAGATGGAGAAGAAGAGGCCCGGGAGCGTAGGGTGTTTCGTCGCACAATGAAAGCACGCATAGACGAGATTGCCGACAAGTACATTCGTCCGGACGAAGGAACCTATGATTTTGCTCTCATGTACATTCCGGCGGAAAATGTGTACTACGAAGCGATTGTCCGTGGTGAAACGGTCGAGGAGGAGACGAGCACGGTAGGATATGCGTTGAACAGGAAGGTGATCCCGGTGTCGCCGAATACGTTTTACGCTTATCTCGCTGCCATCCTGCATGGTCTCCGGGGCCTCGAGGTGGAACGCAGCGCCCGCGAGATCTTCGATGCGATCGGTGGTATCAAGCAGCAGTTCGGGAGACTCGAGCGTTCATACGAGTTGGTTGGCAAACATCTAATGAACGCTCTGAAACAGCACGAAGAAACCGAACGTCGGCTTGGTGTCGTACGAGATTCACTTGTTGGCGTTACGAGGATAGGAGCACATGGCGAGGTGAGTGGTTCCATTGCAGAATAGCCGCAACAATCTCGTGTTCAACGCCTGAGAATGTGGTCTCGATTCTGCGAAGATCATTGGCGAGGTAGGGGCAGAGGCGACGCCCCTACAACCTCACGAGCCTCCGCTCCCCCCCCATGATTACCTGCACGTATTCTTATCGTCCAATTGAGTTGTGCACTTGAGTAGCAAGGCGTATGCCTTATCTTGTCTGCTCAACTTCAGGAGGAAGCATGGCGGACGACGACATCATTGTCGGGAGTTTTCCGAAGAACAATAGGGAAGAAGTCAGAGTCACATTGTCGAAATTCAAAGGCTACGATCTGGTCGGAGTGCGCCAGTGGTTCCGCAATGAGAATGACGAGCCACGGCCTTCCAAGAGCGGTGTCACGATACGAATCGATTTACTGCCCGAGCTCTTGGACTTGATGCAGCAAGCGAGGGACATTGCGGTGGAAAAAGGAATCCTGGAGTTGGAAGAGGAGGAGTGATCTAAGAAGAGCTCCCAGCTGCACGCGGCGAGTGCTCGCCGCAAGCCGCTGGAAGCTCACTCCAAGAGTTGCCTACCTATCGACTCCCCTATCTCTCATTGAAATAGTGCCGTCGCCGGTGTGCACATGAAGTGTTGGTCCGCCTCCGTTCAACACTCCCTGTGCTCCATTCTCCGATATACGGCCCTCGCTCAACAAGAACCCGGAAGCCATTTGAATTTCTTCGCCAATGAAATCCACTTCGGCTTGAATGGATTGGTCGGCATAGATCGTTATGTCGCCGTCTCCGGTTCTCAACCTTATGTCTTCACCCCTATCGAGCGCGACGCTTATGTCGCCGTCGCTAGTTGAGATTTCAGCCGGGCCCGAGAGCGCACTTATCCGCACATCTCCATCGCTGGTTCTGACCGAGATCGTGGAGCCCGAGAGTCCTTCGGCACTCACGTCGCCATCCGACGTGCGCAGGTGGAGTGTTCCGGTAAGTGTGCCTACTGAGATATCTCCGTCGGATGTCTCGAGATCGAATTCACCTGTGAGATCACCCATGCTGATATCGCCATCTCCCGTGCTTATGAATGCGCTGCAATTGCTGGGCACGGTAATCTCGACCTGGAACCCCACACCACTGTTGTCGCTCCACTCAGATCTGTCGATTCTGGGCGACTGCGCCGAAACCGTGATTTCGTTTCCTCGAGATCCGACATCGAAATTCATCCGGTCGAACACTTCTCGCCCCCAATCGCGATCTCTGGCTCTCATGAACACCATGACGGACGCCTCGCCCGCCGAGCTGCTACGTACCGTTACGTCCGCATCTGCAACGTCCACGGATAGGCTGCCGCCGGCACCGACGTCGAATTCCCGCTCCAACATACGCATTCGGCCTCGCTGATCCACCATCTCGTCCGATGCCCGGCTGAACGGATTCAGGCTTGTAAGACTCAGGGGTAGTAAGTCGGTCTGGGTCGCGATGAGCGCCACTGCAGCTATGCCTATACCGACAAATCCAATTCGGTGCTCCAGTTCCATTTTATCCTCCGGAGTGTAAACACGTGGCTTTCATCAGTTAGATACGGTGAATGGCCAGGAGCGTTGCGTTAGGGCTATATTGGGCCTCCACGCTGGAAGGATGCCCAAATGGAGAGCTACCAAATCGCGGAAGTACTGCTGGCCCTGATCACTGCCGGAGGGGTGCTGGGGGGCCTCGGAATATTGTCATGGGCATGGGTGAAACGGCGGCCGCAGATCGGACCGTCTGAAGTCACCAGAATCACAGAGTCGATCGAAGGGCTGCGCGAGAGCGTAGAAGGTATGAGAGACGAAATAGGGGAAGTGTTCGACCGGTTGGACTTCAATGAACGAGTACTCTCCCAGCTTGCGGATGGCGCCCGGGTAGTCCCAAAGGAGCTGCCGGAAGATCATTAAGAAGCCGCGACACCCGTGTGAGTGCCGCGGCAACAGATTGGTAGGTCTGATTTCTAGTCGTCGAACAAGAACTCCACAGGGTGTAGTAGGTCTTCACAAAGATCGCCGACCTCGTCGATTACCTCGATCAGTTCTTGTAGCGTTTGAATTTCCTCTGCAGTGAGTGGCTCACCTTCACCGTCGAGCACCGTCACGCTCGAATCAGTCAGTGTTATGGTCGCGAACAGCACACCATTTCCGCGAACTTCGAGTACGCCTTCTTGGTTTTCTGTTGATCCAATTATGGTGGCTATGTCTGAACCATCAGAGAAGGATATATCAACCGCTACGGTCTCATTCTCATCGTTGGTTTGAACGATCTCTAACGCGACATCCATGCTGAAGTCGTTGACTGCGATTTCATAGTCAATGTTGATCGTGATCCCCGCGATGTTGACTGCGTAGCCTTGGGAGAGAGTGAAATCGGCTCTGTCTGTCCCATCGGTAATGAAACCCGACACCGTGAATACCGGCGTCACGATCGTGCCACTGAGTGTGACTGTGTAATCCAGGTACGTGACGTCGTCCGACACGACCTCCAAACCAATGGCGGCAACCGTCTCAGTGCTTTCGTCCGTGAGGTCGGCGTAGCCAATTTCAGTTAGAGGCTCTGTGATCTCGTGGGTGATGGGATTAACGGCGTAAAGGATGAACCTGATGCCGTTCGATGGGGCCTCCGTCCGTGTTGAATCGACTGCATACCCTTCCTCGGGATCATATGTGAGAGTGAGACTGCGGTAATCCTCCGGTATGAGTACTATCGCCGCCGCCGCCCTGGAGGCTAGAAACCCGCTCGCCGCCTCGCTGATCCGTTCTGAGAAGTCCGCTGCGTTCGGGTCTCCGGCTGCTCTGAGCATGGCCGCCGCAGCCGCAGGAGGGGCTGCACCAGGAACGCCAAACGCGCCGCCAAGCGCTTCCAGACTCGCGAAGGCTGGTGTACTGAATGCACCATCAACCACCTCGAGTCCCGCTGCCGTGGTTTCTGCGTCGAAATTCCCATTGTCAGGGCCAGTGATGTCTGAGCCGCAGGCCCAAACACCCAGAGCCAAAATCAGGCCGAGGGTTTGATAGCATCGTTTGCGCAAGGACATAAGCTCTCCGTTCGTACATTACTGATGGGGTATGTTCAACCGGTGGGAACAAGTTACGTGGTGTTGGGGAAACGCGATGTGACGCTGAACACGTGTCGCATGTGTCTTATGGCCGGGGTACTCCTATTCGCTTCACTCTTTCTCCTTCGACTCGGCACTCAGGCGGGCGGCCTCTTCCGACCTTCGTTTGGCTTCCTCTTCGTCAATCTCTGCGGACGACCATGCAGGGGTACCCGCGTTATCCAAGCTGATTGACAGCACACACCCTGCGGTAACGCCCTTTGGCAAACGCGAGAGTGGCAGGGCGACATTGCGGCCCTCGTCATCAGCCAAAACAGCGATCTGGCCGTTAATCTTGTCGACAGCGTAGTAGCGAATCGAAGCCATAGCATAAGTAACCTACGGAAGTACAGGTGGGGATCCAAGTATTTCCCCCTTGCGGCTCATCTGTTCGTGGTGAATCTTGGCCCATATGGTTCTTCCAAGCCGGAACAGGAGCATGGTGTGATACAAGAATCTCCAGAATTGCCCGCAAATGGCCCACTGCCGAGTCCGTCGAGCCCAAACGAAGCTCGTGTGCTGATGAAAGAGGCAGCGTTCGAGGCTCCGGACGTGCAGACGGTTAAGCTCTTCACGATGGAATTCACCTCACTCTGCCCCCGTACGGGACAACCCGATTTCGGATCGGTGAGCATAGAATATGTGCCTGACAATTTCTGTTTGGAATCAAAGTCCCTCAAGTACTACCTGTGGTCGTACCGAACCGAGGGTGAGTTTTGTGAGGGCCTCGCAGGTCGTATTGCGGACGACATCATGTATGCAATTAGCCCTGCCCAACTTCAGGTGGAAGTTACTCAGAACATCCGGGGCGGCATAGGAATCGTGGCTCGAGCTGAGAGAGGAGCACAGCGGCCGTAAATGGAGGGGGTTCGACAGTCATGAAGAGGCGGGGAATAGTGTTGCTGAGTGGCGGTCTCGACTCGGCTACTGCTGCGGCCGATGCCCTGGATCGTGGATTCGAGTTGTATGCGTTGACATTTGAGTACGGTCAGCGCCACTCAATCGAAGTCCAGGCTGCGAAGCGTGTTGCTGATGCCCTCGCTGTCGAACAACATGTGGTTCTGCCGATTGATCTGGCTGTGTTCGGTGGTTCGGCTCTCACCGGTGATGCCCAAGTTCCCAAGGACAGGACGCCCGAGGAGATTGGCGGCGGTATACCGGTTACGTACGTTCCGGCGCGCAATACCATCTTCCTGGCTTATGCGCTTGCGTGGGCGGAGGTTCTCAATGCCTATGACATCTTTATCGGTGTGAACTGCGTCGATTACAGCGGGTATCCAGATTGCCGGCCTGAGTACGTTGCGGCGTTTCAGACAATGGGCCGGCTCGCGACGAAGGCCGGAGTTGAAGGAGAAGGTGCACTCACTATCCATACTCCGCTCCTGACTCTCTCGAAGGGAGAGATCATTCAGAGAGGGCTGGAGCTGGGCGTGGACTACGCACTCACTTCGAGCTGTTACGATCCCTCGTCCGACGGCAAGGCATGCGGTCGTTGTGACGCATGCGCATTGCGTAGAGCTGGCTTCGAGAAGGCCGGCGTGGTGGACCCGATCGAATATCAAAGCCCGGGCGGCTCATGACCTACGCGGTCAAAGAGATCCGGTACACGTTGCAGGGAGAGGGTGCGAACACGGGGTGCCCGGCTGTGCTACTGAGGTTCTCCGGCTGCAATCTGTGGTCGGGAAAAGAGGCCGATCGTGCGACAGCACCCTGTCGGTTCTGTGATACCGATTTCGTTGGTGTGGATGGACCAGGCGGTGGCAAGTACGGTGAGGCAAATCAACTGGCGGACGCTGTTCACGCCGCGTGGCCGAAAGACGAGAATTCGAAATTTGTCGTCTGTACCGGAGGCGAGCCTCTCCTGCAGCTCGATGAAGGTCTCGTAGCCGCGCTGCGAGCGAGGGACTTCCTCATAGCAGTGGAGACGAATGGGACTATTCCCGTTCACTCGGTAGTTGACTGGATCTGTGTCAGTCCCAAGGCCGTTACTGAGTTGGTGCAACTCACGGGCGATGAGCTGAAGCTCGTATATCCCCAAGAAGGGCTCGATCCCGCGGCGTATGAAGATCTGGAGTTTGCCCACTTCTTCTTGCAGCCGTTGGATGGCCCCGACAAGGAGCGCAATACGGAGTTGGCAGTTGAGTATTGTCTGAGGCATCCTAGGTGGAGGTTGAGTCTGCAGGTGCATAAGCTGCTCGGGATTCCGTGAATGAGATTGATGCCCAGTGGTAATAGGAGCGGGAAAAGGGAGAAACGGTGCGAGCTGGAAACAGGCGAGTCTCGTCCCGTTCCGCAAGCCTCACGTCACTGGCACTCACATGCACCAAACGGTAGTTTTAGCCAGACAACTGAGCGCCTCCTCAGAGCCTCCCACCCACGCATAATTGGAGGGTGACTATGGATCTTCTCTTTGGTCACGGGGCCGCTTGGTTCGGTGTCCCCGCAGTACTTGGTACCTTCTTCTTCCTGCTCCGCCTTGGGTTGATGATGATGGGCGGCGACGGCGACATGGACACCGATATAGATGCGGATGTCGATGTAGATGTCGATGTAGATATCGACGCCGATGCTCATGACGGGCTCGACGCAACTGACGCCTTCGAGGTGCTCTCCTTCCAGACCGTAGCGACCTTCCTGATGGGGTTCGGTTGGGCTGGTCTGGGCAGCTTCAGAGGAGCTGGCTGGGGTGCGGGTGCAAGTGTGCTCTTTGGTATTGCGGCGGGTTCCGGCATGGTATGGCTACTCGCCAAGCTTCTCAAACTCGTATACGGATTCCAGAGCAGCGGCACGGTCTCGATCAGGGATGCATTGGGTACGGAGGGTCAGGTCTATCTCCAAATACCCGGACACCGAGAGGGACGTGGGCAGGTTCGCCTCGTGATCGGAGACCGGCAACGCTATTTCAATGCGGTAACGGACGAGGAAACAATCGATTCAAGGACTCAAGTCCGGATAGTCGAAGTGAACGACGACAACACCGTCACGGTATCTAAGGCCTGATGGTCGAATATCTCTGAAGGGAGTAACGAAATGTTCTCACTCGCGTTTCTCACTCAGGTTGATGCCCTTGGGGGAGAGGGCTTCATGGCTTTGGCAGTCATGGGCCCGGTACTGCTGCTTCTGCTTTTCTTCATCGTGTTTGTGGCTAAACGGTACAAGCGGTGCCCGAGTAACAAGGTCCTGGTCATTTACGGAAAGGTCGGAGTAAACCAGGCGGCC
>CAYTDU010000286.1:0-6857 GCA_964436395.1 uncultured Gemmatimonadaceae bacterium
ACCGAAACGCCATCCTCTTCGAGTACCTCGGCGGCGCGCATGGCCGTGTGGACCGCAGAACCGTAAGTGACCGCGGTGACATCGCTGCCCTCCCGTACGGTGGCGGCCTTGCCCAACGGCACTCGGCTGTCTCCTTCCGGACAGGCACCGCGCATTCGGTAGAGAGTCAAATCTTCCACGACCACAACCGGATCGGGATCGAAGATGGCCGTGAGCAGCAGGCCTTTCAAGTCTGCTGGATTTGATGCGAATACCACCTTCAGACCAGGGGCGTGGGCGAACCAAGCCTCGAGGTTGTGTGAATGATGGCATCCGGCTTGGAAGCCGATTCCAGCCTTGACGCGCACGGTGAGCGGCACGGCGGTCCTGCCGCCGCTAAGGTACCGGAACTTCGCCGCGTGGTTCACCAGCATGTCGGATGCGAGTGTCATGAACGGGAAGAACATGATCTCGACCACCGGCAGCAGCCCGAGGCTGGCGGCGCCAGCTCCGAGACCCGCAATTGCCGCCTCGCTCACCGGCGTGTCCCGTACGCGCCTCGGTCCGAAGCGATCCAATAAACCGTATGTGGGACCCATCGGGTTGTCGTGGATCGACACGCCCACACCTTCGCCGGCGAGAAAGACACGCTCGTCGAGATCCAAAGCGAGCGTCAACGCCTCGTTCACCGCCTGACCTCCGTACAGTTCTCTCATGTCTCAGACTCCTCGCGGGCCATTCGCGCTCCAGACATCCGTGAGCGCTTCCTCCGGCTGCGGTTCCGGGCTTTGCTCGGCGAAGGCAACGGCACTGTCCACGACTGCCTCCGCCTCGTGTTGCATCGTTTTAACCTCGGAGTTGCTGCACACGCCGGCTGCCACCAGCCGAGACACGTAGAGGTCTATCGGATCCCGCTTCGCCCAGGCATCGAGTTCTTTGGAATCAACGTACACCTGGGTGTCGGATTCACTGTGTCCGTGCATCCGGTACGTCACCAACTCCAACAGAGACGGGCCCTTTCCACTGCGCACCTGCTCCGCCAATCTGACGGTAGCTTCATAAACGGCGTCGGCGTCGTTGCCATCCACCGTTTCGGCGCTCATGCCGTACGCATGCCCTCGTGAAGCGATGCTGGCTCCGGCGCAATGGGTCTGGAGACGTTGAGCGCCGGCCCAATGGTTGTTCTCGCACAGAAACAGCAATGGAAGCTTCCAGACACACGCGAGGTTCATCGCCTCATGCACGCTTCCTTCCGCTGCGGCTCCATCACCAAAAGCCACAGCAGTGATGTTGCGTTCCTCCCTGTACTGCTGGGCGAACGCCGCCCCAAGCGCGAGTGGGGGGCCAGCCCCGACCACGGTCGAGGTCATCAATGCGTTCACTTCTGGAACCGCCAGATGTAACGTACCGGACTTACCCTTGTTCACACCGGTGGCTTTGCCGAGAATCTCCGCCATCAGCTCGCGCGGGTCGGCTCCGCGCGCAAGAAGGTGTGCGTGGCTCCGGTGGTTGCTCACTAGAACATCATCACTATGCAGAGCCAGCATCGCGGCAACGACCGCCTCTTGGCCGGTGGCGAGAATCTGCATCCCGGGCACTCGAGCGCCTTCCCGGACCAGCTTCGTCAGCCGATCCTCGAATGACCGGACGAGAAGCATGGATCTCAGGATGTCGAGCCGTTGTTGGTTTGGAATCGATCCCATCAGACCTCAGATCTTGGAAGAGTCAGGTAAAAGGTACATTCGACGCTCATTGCCCGTCAGTTTTCGTTCAAGGCTCAACTGTGGTGCTGTACTTGCCGTAATCACGTCGGAGGACACCACGGCGAACGAGTTTCTCGACGATTTCGTCGGAATTTGATCGGTACTCACCGTCGAGGTGGAATTGTCAGACGAAATCAGCAGCCTTCCCGCTCTGTTATGGTTTGCGTTGAGATAGCCCTTCTGGCAGAAGAACAAGTTGCTGAGCACTTCAATTGGCGACATCGGGTCACCTCGTAATCACGGTTCTATGCTCCTCAACTTAATGCGGCGCCTTCAAGCATCAGCAAACGCTTCCCGTTGTGTACTACACAGGTATGTTGAGATCGCCATGAGGTTAGCCGACGTCACACGGGCCGTCGGTATCCGGTCGACCGGACCTGCGCAAAAGCGAGGAGCGGTCATTCCCACTCTGTTCATGCCCCTGCTCTTGGTGCACCGAATCAAGGTCGAGGAGGAGCTACTGTCGAAAGAGTTGCGTGGATACGCATCCCATATGGCCGACGCGCGCCTCCGCGACGGTGGAAGGCGGCAAGGAGCACGACTTTGGTTGCTGGGGCGTCGGCTGCCTCTCGCTGATCATGTTCAGCCAAGACGCCGACGCAAACCTCACGTGGCTCGCAGGATATCGAGCGGATCGGCCCTGGTTGCCCGCAGGCCCGGCAGTGCACAGGCGATTAGTGACACAACGCTGAGTATCAACTCGGCGCTAACCAATGCAACGACGTCGGTTGGGTTGATGTCGTAGAGCCAGTGGCTCAATAGCTGCGCCGACCACATCGCGGACACAGCGCCGATCGCAATACCAGCCAGAATGAGCACCGTGCCCTCCCCAAGTACGAGACGCATTATGTCAGGCCGCTGGGCGCCGAGGGCAACACGTACACCGAACTCCCGCATTCGCCGACCAACGGCGTAGCTCAACACCGAGTATAGGCCCATGCTCGAAAGAAACAGCGCGAACAGACCGAACAAGCCAAACAAACGAGCCATGAACTCCCTGGCAGCAACCATGTTGTCGAAAAACATTAGCCAAGGCCATACGAAAGGGGCATGACCGCCCGGCACCAAGTCTTTCAGGACACGCTTGATCTCCAACGAGACACGTGGCTCGTCTTCGGTTACGCGCGCGACTAGATGCATGCTCCTTCCCGAAAACTGCTCAGGCAGCAAGAAGACGTTTGGCTCATTTTCCAGATATGGATCTTCTTCAAAGAACAATGAGGCCGTACGTGCGACGCCGACGACCGGGTACCAAATGTCTGGTGCCTCGACGCCGCCAAGTTTGATCATCCGTCCCACAGGGTCGGTGCCCGGCCATAGTGCTCGGGCGGCGTCTTCGTCGACTATCACCAGTCCGCTGCTGCCCTCATCTGCCACACTGAAATCCCGCCCCCTCATTATGGGGATGCCAAGAGTCTCCAAGAAGCTGCTGCTGACTGTTCGATAGTATTTGAGGTTGATGAAACGATTGTCGTGGTCGGAAAGCACCCCCGCCTTTTCCGGCATCACCGCGGACATCAAGGCGACGTCCTCCACCTCCGGGATGGTTTCTAGTCGAGCTACCATCCGCCCAACTGCCTCGTGCGCTTCAGGTGTATCGCACATTTCCACCGGCAGCCATGTCCGCGCCGAAACCAATCCGGTTGCATCGAAGCCGAACTCGTATTGTGCCACACGACGCGCCGCCTTGAACAGCAACCCCGCTCCCATGAGAAGCACGATTGAACCGGCAACGGCGGTGATTACGAGGGGATTGTAGCTTCGAGACAAACGCCCGGTGGTAGTTCCGGAGCTGTCCTGAAGCGGCTCGGCCGGGTCCACTTTCGCTGCTGCCACCGCCGGCAGCGCGCCCGAAAGTGTCATCGCCAGTATCGTGGTGAACAGTCCGAAGCCATACACCCGCCACGACAGATGGGGCTCGAATATTCCGATAAGCCTGATCTCAGGCGGTAGGTTATGGATTAGGATCTCGACTCCCCACACCGCAAACACGGCGCCAAGCAATCCTCCGCCCAGGCCGAGGAATCCAACCTCCAGGAATACCTGCTGTACCACCCGTGAGCGGCCTGCACCGAGGGCCATCTTCAATGCCACATCGCGGCGCCGATCCACACCTCGTGCCAGCAGCATGTTCACCAGATTGCCCCACGCAATGAGCAGGATTGTGAACGCACCACCGGCTATGGCCGCATGGAAACGCTTGAATCTGAGCGGATCCGGAATGATTGAAGACAACCGGTAAGAAAAGTCTTCTTCGCCCATCCCGTGTTCTCGGCGAAGCCGAGTAGCGGCGCGCGCGAGTGCCTGGTCAGCTTGTTCGCGGCTCAGCCCGTCGCGCAGGCGGACGATCGGCCTCGCCACCCGTGTACCTGCCCCAGATTCCGCTACCCCCCGAGGGAACAGCACCCATGCATCACCGATGGACATGCCGGCCGGCGCTATTCCAATCACCTCGAACGTGGCGTCGTCTACGGTGACCGCGGCATCTTCAAATTCCCGCTCGCCAAACGCATGCCGCCAGAACTCCTCGCTGAGGACGATCTCGGGGCTTTCACCAGCCTGGAAACCACCCGGTCGGAACAGCCTACCTCGCACAGGAGTCACGCCAAGCAAGTCAAAGAAATTTTCGCTGACCCGCACTACTGAAGTGCGCACCGTGGCGGTCGGCCCCGCCACGTCTCCCCAATAACCATATGTGTAGAGCGCAACTCCGTCGTGGATGCCGGACCGGTCTCGAATCTCCAAGTACTTCTCGAACCAGCCGACCTCGTGGCTCGCCCCGTCTCCCCACTGCGCCACACTGAACAGCTCATCGGCATCACGGTACGGGACAAATGGATGAATGACGGCATCCAGGATAGCGAAGGTCGTACACGCCAAACCCAGCGAGAGGCCTAGTGATAGGACAACGGCAAACACAAAGCCTGGGCTGCGTCTCAATGAGTGGAGTACGAAGCGGGTCTGATACATGAGGGCCGCCATTCGTGCTATCGGGTCACAACTCCACAGTCGCTATTGCCAGGCAACAGTGTATGCCAAAACCGAGACACCGGAACAATCAAAAATGTGAGTTTTCGACGTGTGTCAAGATGTTGGATCCTAACGGTACTGATGCCATTTGACGAAATCTTGAGACGGGGTGCTTAGGTTGTGCCTTGCCGTACCTGAGTGGAAAGGATCAGAGGAGATGCGCGTCGTTGCGTTTAACACCGAGCCAAAGACGATCGACCGCTTCCTCGCACACCAAGGCAATGGGGACTCAGTAACTCCCTTCATGGTGCAGCCGGTTCCCGTAAACTGCAAAGCGCTCGAGGCGCAAAGTGCAGACCAACGCCCCAAACAGAAACCTGGCGATGTCTAAAACCGTACTGCATCATTGCCGACCATGAACTTCACGCCGAACAGGATCAGTGTTTTAGTTGCGCGAAAACTGCCGCCCGCAGCGACAGCGGTCGCGTTGATTCTATTCTGCGCGTGCGAATTCGAAGCAAAGACGCTGCTGCGGTCATGTGAGGACGGCAACGCCTCGGACTGCAACGTACTCGGCCAGAAGTACTACGAGGGCGATCACGTATTGCGGGACAGACCCCGTGCCGCCGGCCTCTTCGGAGATGCATGCGACGGAGACGTAGCAGAAAGCTGCTTCAGACTGGCGCGTATGCACCAAGACATCGAGGGCGTCACACCCGATACGTCTCTGATGGTCGACCTCCTTCAAAAAGCTTGTGATGGCGGAGAGATGAGAGGCTGCACCAGTCTCGGAATTCTATACGAGGACACGACCATCGTATCCAGAGACATGGAGCGGGCTGCATCCTTGTTCCAACGAGCTTGTGACGGTGGAGACGCCGCGGGGTGTTCAAACCTCGGCGACCTCTTCTATTCAGGCGACGGAGTCGCGCAAGATCGTCCCAGGGCCGCCGAGCTGTACCAAGAGGGTTGCGAGGGTGAGGCGATGGACGGGTGCACCAAACTGGGCAATCTGTATGCTGAAGGCTTGGGTGTTGATCGAGATCTCAACCGTGCGGCCCAACTTTACGAGCAGGCGTGCGACGGTGACGATTGGGCTGGCTGCTCCGCGTTGGCAGCGATGCTCGCGACTGGCTCGGGCGTGGACCAGGACTTCGACAGGGCGTCGGAGCTGTACCGCAGGGCGTGCAACAGGAGGTACGCGGAGGCGTGCTACGGTCTGGGAGTGCTATACGAAAGCGGCACCGGTGTATCGAGGCAGCCGGCGCGAGCCGCCTCATTGTTCCAGCGCGCATGCGACCTCGGCTACGATGCCGGGTGCGAGAGCATCAGCGGGGACGAGAATGAGTAACCCCCTGGCGACAGCCGAGGCAAAGCCGATTCTCGCCGCGCAGAACCTCACAAAACACTACGGCGACGTGGTCGCACTCGACGGTGTCTCATTCGAAGTCCACGACGGTATCACCGGCATACTAGGTGAGAATGGTGCGGGCAAGAGCACGGCGATCAAAATCTTCCTCGGCTTGGTGCCGCCGACGTCAGGATCAGCAATCGCGCTCGGTCAGAACGCCCACGAGAGTGTCACCGTTCGGTCGGAACTTGGATATATGCCGGAGCACGACTGTCTGCCGAGTAGCGTTGCGGCTGCTGAGTTCATGTGTCACATGGCCGAGGTGAGCGGTCTGCCGCCGCGGCAGGCACGCACTCGCGCGGCCGACACATTGCGGCATGTGGGTCTCTTCGAGGAGCGTTACAGGTCGATGGGCGGGTATTCGACGGGCATGAAGCAGCGCGTCAAGCTGGCGCAAGCGCTCGTACACGATCCGACTTTCGTGTTTCTGGATGAGCCCACGGCGGGACTCGACCCGGCCGGTCGCGAAGAGATGCTCGAGCTCATCCGCAAGACTCACAGGGAGTTCGGAATCAGCATCCTGTTGTCATCTCACTTGATGGCTGACGTCGAGCGCACCTGCGACCGAATTCTGGTGCTACAGAGCGGCAGACTGGGTCAATCCGGTGAAGTCACTCACTTCACCAAGGAAACTGAGACGGTGTTCATAGAGGTCGACGCAAACCGTGAGGCCCTCATGGCGTCATTGGAGTCGCGGGGAATCAAGGTCGCCTTTGATGGCCACGGGCTCTACA
>CAYTDU010000287.1:0-1218 GCA_964436395.1 uncultured Gemmatimonadaceae bacterium
GGTCATTGATCTTGTTGGTCGCATCAGGTGGATCAAGGCTGATCTTCAGATCAACGTAGTCCTTGGTCACGTCCGGTCCGTTGGGTAAACCGGTGCCGGTGGTCGCTGTCACGTTGGTGTGTCCGGCCAGCTTGGCGGTGGCGCTGATCGTGTTGCTTCCCACCGTCGATGAGTTCAGATCAACACTCACCGTGCCCAGACCGTTGGTGATCGTTGCGGTGATGTCCTTCAGGCTGTTAGCCACGAAGGTCGCGTCCCCGCTGATGGAGAAGTCGACCTGCGTGCCATCCGGTGCAGGGCCGAACCCTCCACCAGTGTCAACCTCCACCGTGGCAGTGATCGTGTGTTGGTCATTGATCTTGTTGGTCGCATCAGGTGGATCAAGGCTGATCTTCAGATCAACCATAGCCACTTCTGCGGTGTCATCGTCAGTGGGGTTGGTCAGACCGGATAGATCCACACTACCCGCGTCGGTGGGGTTACCGCTCGCTGTGGCGGTGTTGACGAGATCACCACTGATCGTTGTCTCGTAGTAGTAGACCAGGCTCGCACTGGGTGCCAGCGGTGTGGTGCCGCTCAGTAGCGTTAGGTTGGCAACGGTGATTCCCAGGTCGGGGTCGTTGATCGTGATGTCGTCGAGATACGTGTCACCGGCATTGGTCACGGTGAAGACATACGTGACGGCGTCGCCACTCTCACCGGTTACCAATTCGGTTCCCGGCGTACTCGCGCCGTTATCATGGCCCAGGTACACCGTCTTTTGCAGGACAATCCCCGGCCCGACAACTTCTACCTGTGCGGTGTCGTTGTCGGTGGGGTCGGTCAGGCCAGGCAGGTCGTTGCCTGCAGCATCTGTTGGATTACCCCTGACGGTGGCGGTGTTGACGAGATCGCCACTAATCGTCGTCTCGTAGTAGTAGACAGCCTGTGCCAGCGGAGCCAACGGGAACGCACCGCTCAGTAGCGTCACTGTCGCTGACGGTATCCCCAGGTCGGGGTCGTTGATCGTGATGTCGTCGAGATACGTGTCACCGGCATTGGTCACGGTGAAGACATACGTGACGGCGTCGCCGCTCTCACCGTACACCAACTCGACACCCGGTGCACCCGCACCGGCGTCGTGACCGCGGTAGACCGTCTTTTGGATCTCAATGTCAGGGAACGCGTAAGTCTTCTCGGCGTCGGTGCTGTTCTCGCCAAGGCCGTCGGTCTCCGCGG
>CAYTDU010000287.1:1318-6853 GCA_964436395.1 uncultured Gemmatimonadaceae bacterium
GTCGGTGCCGATCTCGTTGTACGCACTCAATGGGTCAAGGACGATCTTTGCCTTGGCGTAAGTCTTCTCGGCGTCGGTGCTGTTCTCGCCAAGGCCGTCGGTCTCCGCGGTGACGCTGCCGTCATCGTAGATGTCGGCCAGCGCGTGTACGGTCACCGTGCCGGGTACGGTTTCGTTGATCGTCACCGTACACTGGCCGCCTGAGGTGTAGACGGGGTTGGCACTGACGATGTTGGCGCTGCCGGAGAAGGTCACCTTGGTGGTGCCCGGTGCCGTCACCCAGCCGCCGCCGGTGTCCACCCACACGTAGGCGGTGATCACGTGGTCGGTGCCGATCTCGTTGTACGCACTCAATGGGTCAAGGACGATCTTTGCCTTGACTCCGACATAGTGACTCGAGTCTGTATCACTCACGGGTGTGCCATGGGAATCTTCTGCTGTGGCCTGTCCCGTGTTACTGTACTGTCCCAGGGCGGCAATACCCGAAGCCTTATAGGTCCACGTCTCCGTTGTGTCGAGCTTGTTGTCGCCGTCCGTATCTCCGCCCTGGAAGATCGGTGTGACGCCTTGGTCGTCGGTCACGGAGATGTTTGTCAGTGGGACATTGCCGGGGTTGGAGACGACGTACTCCCACGTCACCGCCTGTCCGACCGCGATGACCGGTC
Organism: uncultured Gemmatimonadaceae bacterium; assembly: GCA_964436395.1. Taxonomy (GTDB): domain Bacteria; phylum Gemmatimonadota; class Gemmatimonadetes; order Gemmatimonadales; family GWC2-71-9; genus JBDGYW01. The sequence goes on from CAYTDU010000287.1 coordinate 1,984, forward strand.
CAGTGGGCGCGTCGGCGTCTTCGCCGTTGGTCGATTTCTCGATGTCGATCGCTGGGGCGGGGCAGGCAGGGCCGGTTGTTACCTTGGGACAGACTTTCTTTCCTGCCTTGATTGCCGCCTCCACGGTCCCCTCGGGCCAATAGCCGTACAGGGTGAGGGTAAACGTCACCGGCGATCCGACTTCCACACCACTGTCGAACTTCAAACCGGTGACACCGGTCGTCGGGTCGTAGCCGAACACGACGGGGCCGGGGCCGGTTCCCGAGTAGTCGATATCGCCGTTTTCGACGCACGTGGGTAGGCCGAGGATCCAATGGCTCGTTGCCGGGCTGGCATTCGAGGTCACCGTGTAGGTAAAGACGGTCTTGTCGGTGACGTCGTCATAAGAGCTTCCATCGAAGGTGATCACGTAGTTGGCGCAGTCGATCTCCGAAACAGTGACGGTAGCTGAATCTTGATCGTCCTCGGCAGGGACGTCGTTATCGGGGGTTGAGTCAGGATCGTACTGGTCGGAAGCGTTGACTTGGGCGATGTTCTCGATTGTACCCATCACCGTGCCGTTCGCCTCGGCGGTGATATCGAGAGTCACGCTGGCTCCGACATCGAGCGCGCCCACCGTCCAGATCCCCCAGCCGCTATCGTAGCTACCTTGGCTGGGAAAATCGGAAAGGTAGTCAAAGCCCGCGGGGAGGATGTCCTCCACTGCCACGTTCGTCGCCGTGCTCGGTCCATCGTTTGTCAGGGTGATCGTGAACGTTACGCTCTCGCCCGGGTAGGTGATGGCGGTATCCACGGTCTTCTCCAACCGTAGATCAGCGGCGCAGTGTTGAACGGTGAGGGTGAGGATGTCGGTCGCTTGGCACGTGTCGCCGTCTGTGACCTGCAGTTCAATGTCCACGATTGCCGGCCCCACAAACTCTACCGTGGGTGTAGCCGTGGCCTCATTGGTGATGGTGACCCCGGGGCTGGTCGTGCTCCACAGATACGATAGCGTTGGGGTTCCCGAGGAGGCGGTGCCGTCCAGGCTGAACGAGACAGAGGACCCGGTGTAGCATTTGGTGCCGTCCTCACCGGCGGCTACGTTTGCATCGGCGACCGGCGGGTCAGGCACCGTGACGTCGGGTTGTGAGGAGACTGTCAGTACCTGCGGGTCGCCCAGATAGTCGGTGAAACTCAAGGTTGTTGCGTCGTTGGCAGGATACGTCCCAACAGGAGCACCCGAGCCGCTGATGCGGAACGTGTATGTCCTTACTTCGTTCACCTGTAACGGTGTGAAGTACCAGGAGATGTTGTTCCCGACGATTGAGGTCGCGGCGGGCGAATCGGAACCGGGAACGATGCTGAACTCTGACGCGACAACATCCGTAAGGGTGAGGTCGCTTCCGATATCGGTGCGCTCCAGTTGGTCAAAGATCTGCTGGAAGATGGCATTGATGTTGCCAGCTCCACCCTGATAGTAACCCGATCTTCCGATATCCCGTAACACAGCTTCTGCAACGGCTACCGTGGTCCCACCATCGTCACAACTGGACGCCGCGCCGAGTTCGTAACCGATAGTGAACACCTCATCGGAGGCAAGGCCGAAACCTACTGCTCTGGCGGCTTGCGTGCAATCCGTCTCCTGCCCAGGACAGAGGAATGAGGGAGGATTAGAGGGGCCGTTCACGTCGCACACCCCGGCGGCACCGCCGCCGGTTGTGTTTGCCACCCCGTCGCTCAAAAGAATGACCGCGCTGACGTGGCCTGGGTCCGACTTAGCCACTTCCCCGGCCGCCAAGCTGAGTCCACAGACCGTACACGTGTACCCGTTGGCGAAGAGACCATTCACGGCACCCTGGGCGGCCCCTGCACTTGAGCCCAGAGGGTACACGACGGCTGCATCATTGGAATAGGAGATGACGGCAATCCGATCGGGGTCGTCCCCGGTGAAATCCATTTGAGCGATGAAGTTATTCGCGGCGGCTTGCATGTCGCCGATCCAGGGGCTCATGGACGATGAGCAGTCGATGACAAAGACTACGTCCATCGGCTTCCTCGGGACGCCGGAAAGGCCGGTCACCGTAAGCGTGACCTCCCATTCGCGACACCCGACCGGGCCAGTTACTGATTTATCAAGCGAAACATAGTCCGCAGGGTCACAGGAACTTGCGGAATAGGTCACGCCAAGAACCAAACACAGAACAACAAGAAACACTCTGCCTTTTGCAGGGAGTCTCATGATCCATCCTCCTCGTCAGTCCAGCGGGTAGGGATTGGGATACCGGACAGCATCCCTGCACGGTAATATATCTGATGATAACAGAGTAATGTGTTCTTATGACGCCGCTGACAACATTCTCGATTTACGTACTGCCACGGTCTTCCTCCGGCCGCTTTCGAATACTCTCGAAGCATGCTACCCTCCTCTGTTTCGAGGCTGGTAGCCCAGCGGCCTTCGTGAGGTCTGCGGCTTTGCGCGCTACCCTCGCGGGTAGTTTGCCTTTGTCAGCCCGGCAAAACTTGTATTACAACCTAAGATTCCAGTCCCTGGCGCTCCTTTGGGAGAGCCCCGAAGCGCCGTCTCGACTATTGACTCTTTTGCCTTCCTTGAATCATCAACGCGCGCTCAAGTGCGCCTTGCTCCACGAGCTCCTCTTCGAGAAGGATCTCGCCAAGGAGTTTCTCGGTGAATCGGCTCTTCTGCAGATCGAGTGCCTTTGATACGTCGGTGTGGGAGACGGCGCCGAGGTCGATCAGGATTTCACCCAAGCGCTTTTCGCTCTCGAAATACTCTTCCAAGATGGAAAGGATCACCGCACTGCGGCTCTTGCGCTCGCGTTGTCCTTTCATGTCCACTTGCTTGATTAAATAGTCGTCTTCGTCGCTGTAGTAGATCGTCGCTTGCATTCCCCACTCCTTTTGCTTTGCTCTTCTCACCCTCTGCAAACTAAAAAACCGGTTTGCCAGGGACTTTCCATCCTGGCAACCCGGCTACCTATGTTTAGGTCCGTTGTTTTGCGCCCCTACCTTCCAGCAGGTTTGCCCTTTTCAGGATTACAATCTATGTGTGACCATTATATGGCGGCCGTTGTTGCGTGTCAAGAGGACATTGGTCACCTTGTCATGATGCCTGCCGACGCGAGGATGGCCGTAGTACCAATCCGGTATACTATGGGTGTATCGAGTATCGCTTTCGATGTCTCCACGGACAGGCTGCTGTTCTCGCTACGTGCCACTGGGCCGCCGGAATGAGTGGGGCGGTATATTTCTTGAGAGGAGGGAATATGAACAATGTGCTGCAGGCAATTCGGGCAAGGCGGAGCGTGCGGCGGTTCGTGAGTGAGCCCATTACGCGCGAGCAAGTAGAGGCTATCCTTGAGGCGGGGCGATGGGCTCCGTCCGGAAAGAATACGCAGCCGTGGCGCTTCATCGTGGTACAGAGCCCTGACAAGCGCGGAGAACTGGCAGCACTCGTTCCACAAGCAGGGATGGTCGCCGCCGCACCGGTGACGCTCGCCGTGTTCCTGGATCGCAGTGCCGGCTACGACACTCTGAAAGATGCTCAGGGCATCGGTGCGGCGATTGAGAATATTCTTCTTGCCGTGCATGCCCTTGGCCTCGGTGCCTGCTGGATGGGAAGAACGCGCGATGCGGCAGTTGAGGTTGCGCTCGATGCAAAAGAGGATGAGGAGCTGATGGCACTCATTCCGATTGGTCATCCGGCGCAGCAGCCTGGCAGGAGTTCGCGGCATCCGCTTCAGAGGATTGCCCGATTCATATGACGTCTGACGTGCCCACACCGGAATTGCACACACAACACTTGAGGGTAAAGCGGAGATGATCCTGTTCGCGTGGGTCGTTCGCGCGGTGCTATTGGCGTGCATCCTCCCGCTTTTCTTCCCCGTTCTTGCGTTGCGCTCAGCGGTTCTCTTTTCCTCGCTTTCGCTTGTTCTTCTTGCCCTGGCCGTGGCGTTGTTCGCTTTGGGGATCGTCCTTGGCATCGCACTGGGGGTGATCGGAAATCTGGTTGATCTGCTGATTGTTGTGGGTTTGATCACTGTTGTGTGGAAGTGGCCACGGGGTATTGGAGGGAGTTTCCCGGATAAGTTGCGGCTGGCCTATCGCGGGGTGCGAAACACGATCCGTCGAGCGACCAGTCGTTGTACTTCCACTGACCTTGCCCTTTGTCTGGCTGTTCTCGTGATCGCAATGGTGCTGAGCCTATCTTCAGGATTCCTCCACTCCCTGCTGACAGTCATCATTCTACTGACGGTAGCGGGGGTGGTGTGGAAATGGCCCACTGCCACAAACCGTCCTTTTCTTACGAAGCTGCGGATTGCTCTTCAAGAGCTGAAGAGGGAAATCAAGAGGAGGCTGCGCTAGCGCGAGTGAGAATTGCGCTTGGCCGTCTTTGCAACCAAGCAAGGTTGCAACTGGCGATCCTTCGTCGGTGGCCATCACTTGCCCGGGCACTGGGCGGCAACGGGCGGATCGATCTCCTTGTTCCTGTACGCAGTGTCGAAGTGTGCGCAGAATTCGGCGGCCAGCTTGACGGCCCGTTCATCGTAGGCTGCCTTGTCCTTCCAAGTGTTGCGCGGATTGAGGATTTCGGTTGGCACTCCGGGACAGGTCTGCGGGACGAATACGTGGAACCTCGCGTCCTCGGTGTATTCGACATCCCCAAGCTGGCCAGACAGGGCTGCATGCACCATCTTTCGCGTGAGAGTGATATCCATCCGGTCGGATTCGCCGTATGGGCCGCCACTCCAGCCCGTGTTCACTAGGTAGACCTGGGTACCGTGTTGGTCGAGCTTTTCTCCGAGCATCCGTGCGTATACGTCGGGATTGCGCGGCATGAACGGCTCGCCGAAGAAGCGGGAGAAGGTTGTCT
>CAYTDU010000288.1:0-6853 GCA_964436395.1 uncultured Gemmatimonadaceae bacterium
AAGAAGGTGACCTGCCCAAGCGAGTAGTCGATCTCGTAATCCTGGCCGCGGGTCAGCATTCGCTCACCGATAAAAAGGCGCTCGCTACCCGTCCGCACCTGAATCGCTCCAAGGCTCAGATTCGTGCGATCCCCGGCGCCGCTCACCTCGTAGTGAACCCTCATTGTGAACTTGGATGCCGGCCCCTGTGTCCTCATCAAGAAAGTGGGCGTCTTGTACAAGGAATCGTTGAGTTCACCCTCCTGAAGTCGAACGCTGTCGGCGAACGGCGTGAGATGTGGAAACACCACGAAGAGATCGCGGATCGGCGCCCCGCGGTCGGGGTCGCGCTGCCGAGGAAAGACGCGGTTGAACTCGTCGACGGTGGAAGGATCAGTCGACAGAGCCAGGCCCAGCACCGACAGGTACGTGCCGTTTCCATCCAAAGGCGTTTCAGAATTGCGGACTTCGATGCCAAGGCCGATCGACGTACGATCGACCTCCTGGCTGCCAAGCCTGTACCAGTTGCGCATCTCATATGAGAACGTTGGCGCCGTGGGACCACGCCGCGGCTCATAGATGAGTTCCAACGTGTCCACCTCCCCACTGACGGCCGGGAAGGTCCCGACTGTGTCGCCAGTCGTGGTCACGTAGGATACGGCAAGGAAATCCTGCAAGCCGACTCGAGTGTTCAACGCAAACCACACACCCGACGCATCTAGATAGAAATCGGTTCCTTCGACGAGGAGTTCCCAAGAGAACGGACCGATTCGTTGAGGACCGTCGGACCTGACGGCCACGGCATCAATGCCGCCGAGGTTTGGGTTTCCCTCCGCCTGACTTCCCTGCGCGCGAAGCCGATAGACGCGAACCTCTGATATCTGAAGTGGCGGAGGCAACGACTCGCGTGTGATCGACAGGACGTCAACGTCGGGGTACCCGGGTATTTCCTTAGGATTGACTACGAAAAACGCCCGGCCCGTTTCAAAATCGATGTCCCTGGTGTCAAAATCCACCGGCTGAGTTGTCGCATCACCTACCGTGAACTGCCGAGTACGCACTGCCGAGCCCTTCTGCTGGGCCACGATCGACCGAAAATTCAACGGCCCCAGTTGGGCTTCTGCCTGAACGCCAAACGAATTCGTCGGAATGCCGGACGTGATGAACCGGGAAGCCGGCACGTCGAAAGAGACGGTTCCCACATCGACTCGCCTGAGTATCTCGTCCTCGAGCCCTTGGTAATAGACGCTTATGTTGTTGTTTGCAGAAAACTCGCGTTCGGTGTCGAAATCCACTGCCAGATGGATACGATCGCCGATTATGCCACCTGCTCTAACACTCGCTTGCTGATCTACAGTCGGCGTCGGAAACCCGCCAACACATCCTGATGCAGTGCTGAAGGCATCGGCCGCAGTGCATCGGGCGTTGCGAAGATGGTCGAGTCCCATTTCGAGTCTACCGTTGAGATCGAGCCACACGTCAGCGTACTCTGACAACGATTCCAATGGGTCACTCTCGTCAGGACCGGCAAGGTCCTCAGGTCTCGGAGCCAACGCTTCGGGCGAAGGAATGTCCACCAGCTCTTGAGTTGGAGCAGGGGCGAACGAGGCAACCAGAGAATCCTGCCAAAGGCGCGCGCGCGCCAAGACAGACCGTTCTCTCATCTCTTCGACCCACAACTCGGCGACACGAGACGGTATCATGCGATTGGCAAGCCACCCGCCCGGTTGCAGCGATGACGGAACGCGAAACCCGAGCGGCTCCCACGGCATGCGAAGTGTCAGCCGAACACGCAAATCGGGCGCTTCCTGGGCCTCCAACGGGACGCAGGGAAGCACCAGCGCAGCAACGACGGATACTAGCGAGAGACGTGACACTTTATGGGTTGGATCGGGGTACGCCTTGTTAGGGTTGGGCTTTGGCGATATAATGAGCGACGCAAGTCATTGTTAGGTAAAAAGTTACGAGACTCAATGCGCATTCTCGACAAATATCTGATCAAGCAGCACGTAGCTCCGTTTGCCTTTTCTCTGGCAGCGATGACGGGTTTCATGCTGATGAACCAGATTGCTCGTCGCCTCCCGATGCTCTTGGGCAAGGGGCTCCCCTGGACGATCATCGTCGAGTTCTTCCTGCTAACGATACCGTCCCTCGTCGCGATGACGATCTCAATGTCGGTCCTGGTCGCGGTTCTTCACACCTTCGGACGGTTGACTGACGACAGTGAAATAACAGCTTTTCGTGCCAGCGGTGTCTCGATCGGTCAACTACTGCGTCCCGTATTGTTGGCTTCCTGCGTCGTTGCTCTGGTTGCCTTCCTTTTCGGAGATCAAGTTCTGCCGCGCACCAACCACCGGCTGAGAATGTTGATGGTTGACGTCGCCAGACAGAAGCCGACGTTCTCACTGAGGGAGCACGTTGTCAACGAAGTACAACGCGGCAGGGTTTTCCTCCGCGCAGCATTTATCGACCAGGCTACATACGTCATGCGTGACGTAACCATATACCGCCTTACGGACCAGAACACCACTCGCATCGTTTATGCCGACAGCGGTCGAATGGCGTTCGACCTCAACCAAGAGGACCTTCAGCTTATCCTCTTCAATGGTTCCGCTCACGAGTTCGACCGTCAAGATCCAGGTTTGTTCCAGAAGAGCGAGTACGAAAGGTACGAGATCCGCCTGAAGGACATAGGGCGTGAATTCGTGAGGCGCGAGGAAGACTCCTATCATTCCGATCGAGAACAGGGCATCTGCGCACTCGAAGATGTGGTGAGAGACGCGAAGCGAAACGAAGAGCTTGCGGTGCGACGTGCCGCGACTGCAGAGCGAAACGGCTTGCGCGCTCTATTAGGGCTGGAGCTGATTGAGCCCGACACCAACGTGGCCCGCCCCAAGCGGAGCATGTATTGCAGTTTTCTCGAGTGGATAAAACCAGCGGAGTTGGAAGCGCAGGAGCCGCCCGAACGGCCCGCCCAGGAAGATACCGCGTCCAGTGAGCTAACCAGCAGATTCGTCCGACCTGAGCGGCGCGTTCATTTGAGTGGCCTGAGACCACGTTCGCGTATGAACGAGACGCGAGTGCAAAACGATAGAGCGCGGAACATGAGGGTGCGCGCCGCAAACTACTCCGTGGAGCTGCACAAGAAATACGCGATTCCTACTGCGTGCATAGTCTTCGTCATAATTGGAGTTCCGGCAGCCTTGCGTTTTAGAGGAGGCGGCCTAGGGATGGTGATAGGTGTCGGCATGGTCATCTTCGGGATTTTCTACATAGGCTTGATCGCCGGCGAATCGCTAGCCAACAAGCTCTACGTATCGGCTTTCGTATCCATGTGGGCACCGAACTTCCTGTTTGCCGCGATCGGCATCGTATGGCTGCGGTGGCACGCTCGCCAAGGTATCCGGTCGAGGCTTCGGAAAGTCGAAGAGCCCACGTGATTCCTCGCACCCTAGATCGCTACGTACTGCGGCTCTGGCTCAGGATATTCGTGATAACCACCATCGGATTCCCGTTGGTTGTCATCCTCATTGAGTTGACAGATAAGCTCGACGACTATCTGATGAGGGAACTCTCTCCGTCCACGATCGCTCTGGCATATGTGTTCGGCGTTCCTGAAACGGTCTTCCTCGTTCTGCCTGCAGCGGTGCTCTTTGCGACTGTGTTCAGTATCGGGGCGATGAACAGGCATTCCGAACTCACTGCAGTCAAGGCGTCTGGAAGGAGCTTCCACCGCATCCTCATACCGCTGCTAATCGCTTCGCTTTTTGTTGCAGGGCTTAGTTGGGTCGTCGGAGAGACGGCCCCCAATGGAACGCGCCGGAAGATGGAGTTGCTCGAAGAACTCGAAATCCGCTCCCAGAACTCTCGCCAGAACTTCGTTCACCGTGCTGTTGAGGGTTGGGTATACACGATACGGTCGCTCAACGTTAGTCAGCGAAGGTTGAACGACATCGTGCTGGAACGCGAGGGAGCCGGAGAGTCCTACCCCACGCTTGTGCTGCAGGCCAAGTATGGCGTCTACGACGACTCCACCGCGACCTGGAGACTATCAGAAGGTAGGTTCCGAATACTCTCCGATGAGATAGGTGAGGTCTCGTTTCAGTTCGACTCGCTACGAAACCGGAGTTTTGCTGAGGCACCAGCTGAACTGTTGCTGGAACCTAAGCGCCCGCAGGAGATGACGTACTCGGAGCTTGGCGAGTATATCGAGGCACTCGAGCGATCGGGAGGTGACGGACGTAGGCTGACAGTCGAGCGGGCCCTCAAGATCGCCATTCCCGTCACCTGTCTGATTATCACACTTTTTGCTGCACCGTTGGTAGTAGCAGCCCCGCGAGCGAGCGGTGCGGTCGGAGTGGCGGTGGGGCTGGGCACGACGTTGATGTTTCTACTCTCGGTCCAGCTGTCGCAGGCAGTGGGTTCCGGGGGCATCCTACCACCAGTAGTCGCTGCCTGGACACCGAACGTTTTGTTCTGTTGTGCCGGGCTCTGGTTCCTGAAGCGAGGACGGACTTAACCAAAACGAGAGGTTATGGATACGTACGGTTGGCTGTCGATCTTGCCTCCGGTGATAGCGATCGGCCTCGCGATCAAGACCAAACAGGTTTATTTGTCCCTGGTGCTGTTCGTTTGGCTCGGCTGGACGATCATGAACGGCTGGAATCCCGTTGCCGGGTTGATTCAGTCTGTGGACGTGTATATCGCCCAAGCTACAGACCCGGACAATGCGCGAGTGCTGCTGTTCAGCGCGTTGATCGGGGCGATGATCACTTTCACCCAAGCATCGGGCGGCATGGACGGTTTCGTGCAATGGGTTGAGCGTAGGGGCATTTCCCGGTCGCGCCGCTCGGTTGGTCTTCTCACCGCATTCGTCAGCCTTTGCGTATTCCTGGAGTCGAACTTCGGCCTGCTGGTCTCCGGCTCTGTAGCGAGACCTCTATTCGACAAGTGCCGCATATCGCGAGAGAAGTTGAGCTACTTCATCGATGCCACCTGTGCACCCAAGTGTATTCTGATCCCACTCAACGCTTGGGGTGCGTATATCATGACGATTCTAGCAGCGCAGGAAGTGGCAAACCCCGTGGCACTGCTCGTTTCGGCCCTTCCATTCAACTTCTATGCGGTTTGCGCACTGATCCTGGTTTTCATAGTGATAGTGACCGGTTGGAACATCGGGCCGATGCGAGAAGCAGAGCGTCGCGTAATCGAGGAGGGTAAGGTCTTACGCGACGGCGCGGAGCCGATGATGTCAGCTGACGTCGCGATGGCCCCTGCCAAAGAAGGCGTTGAGAAGCGTGCGTTCAACATGCTGGTACCCATAGTCGTCATGGTCGCCAGCGTTCCGGTGGCGATGTGGCTCACGGGCGACGGAAATGTCATGAATGGCAGCGGTTCCAGCGCTGTCCTGTGGGGCGTAATCGTGGGCCTCTTGACTGGGGCCATCATGTACAAGGCTCAGGGAATCATGACTATCGCCGAGCTGAGTGACAATATCATCAAGGGTATCCAGGGCCTCGTTCCTCTGGCGATCGTTCTGTCGCTGGCGTTTGCTATCGGTGCAACCACCAGAGCGCTCGGTACGGGAGTCTTTGTAGCACAAGCCGCTCAGGCTACAGTCCATCCAGGATTCGTACCCGCCATCGTCTTCCTTCTGGCCTGTTTTATTGCCTTCTCCACCGGCACGTCGTGGGGGACCTTCGCCATCATGATACCCATCGTGATTCCGATGGTAGACCTCCTAGGACTGCATCCACCACTCGCGCTCGCGGCGGCACTGGGAGGGGGCATTTTCGGCGACCATTGCTCGCCTATTTCGGACAGCACGATCGTGGCTTCGATGGCGGCGGCAACCGACCACATAGACCACGTGCGAACACAGCTACCCTACTCGTTGACGGCGGCCGCAGCGGCGACAACGCTTTTCCTTCTTTTTGGCTTTTTCCTCTAAGCGTACGGGTGCAGCGCCGGTTTTTCCTTAGCCGCTCGTCGACCTGGACTGCCAAGAACAGACACCATCCCCGCGCGCTCTACACTTGTTGTGAATCATGGCGCCCTCGAAGTCGGTGCATCTTCTCAGCAGTTCGGCCAACGCTGCTCCGAAGAACCCGCACTGCTTTCCATCGGATGCCGATTCCATGAGTGGCCCGTTCGCAACTGCCACCGCACCATCTGTCTCGTCGATGGACATAGTGACGCCAAGCAAACGACCTGCGAGCCGAATGGCCAACGCGGTGTTCACCCGTCGCCGGGCTACCACCTGCCCGGCTTTGTGGACGAACCTGGCCGCAGCGGATGTCTGTTTTAGGATCTCTTCCGCGGCTATACGACCCGCTTCGCTGAATGCCAACTCAGCGTCTTTGCGGCGTCCAACCAATCGAAACAGCTGCAGCACCTCGTCGCAATCGACCCGCTCGCCACTCCTTGCAAGCGCCGCATAGCGGTCTATTTGAGCCGACACCGTCGGACTCGCCCCAAGCCGTCTCGGTGCGACTTCCTCAGCATATTCTTCGAGACCGACCTGGTCGATATGATCGAGTTTCTGGAGCGTGCGCAGGATCGCGAGTGGCACGATGGCGTTCGCTGGTTGTTCGTCCTGCTGATCCGGCAAACCGGAACCTGCCTGTGGTGCGCTCACCGCTCCTTCCGAATGCGAACATACAATGACAACGTGTATACCAGCAAAACAACGGAAGCAATTGTGTACCCCACCACTGCGTATGCCGCATTGTCAGGATATTCCATTTGCGGCCTCCTCCTCACGGATTTCTCTCAACATTGAAAGCGCAAAACGTAACATCAAGAAACCAACGTAAAGCACGGAAAACACCAACACTGACACCAATAGCGTTACTAGCATAGAACTGGGTAGCGA
>CAYTDU010000289.1:0-6815 GCA_964436395.1 uncultured Gemmatimonadaceae bacterium
CACTAGCGAGGCGTCAAGCCAGTGAAGGAACCGAAAGTCGGGGTCAGCATTCGCGTTGTCTATCAGCTCCTGACATTGTCCCTGGTCGCCAAACTGACCAGTGGCGTCATATCGTGGGTCAATGTCGGCAGTCCAGCCGAGGTCCCAGTCCCTGGCGGGAGCATTGCGGCAGGCGGCGAGGATCCGCGAGTATTCTTCTGGAAAGCCGGTCCTACGGGCGGCGTATCGAACCCAAATATCATCGTCAGCGATCTCGCTTTCGTACCCGACTTTCTCCAATGCTGCGCGCAGCCCCCTGGCAATGGGGTCAGCGTCAGGGCCAAGTCGGCCAAATCCGCGATCCCGTTGACTGACAGTTATGATTGACATAGCAATTCTCCTTCGGCTTCCGCCGGATGAACCTCGTTTTGTCTACGAACGGCCAATCGATTAGAGTCGTCGTACTATGTCCTCGCATGCGTCCGCGAATTCAGACGCGTAGCCAGCAACCAGTGATTCGGCGATGCTGATCGATCCCTCACGTATGCGCAAATGAATCGACAAGGACCTATTCGATATTCCAATGTCTATCATCCGACGTCCCCGTAAGCTCATGGGATCGAAAAGAAGGCGTTTAATCTCTTCGCCGGTGATTGTGTGCTCGCTCTTTTCGCCCAATGCATTATAGCCGTGTTTCACTTCGTATGTCATCTTGAACTTCGCCAGTTCAACTAAGTGTTCGACTGAAGGACGGCCTGCCAACTCAAAGTCTCGCGAAAACAAAAACGTCCGGTGTTCAAGCTTGATCGGTGTCGAAGAAGCGTGTTCACCTGTGACAATCATCCCTCCGAATTCCGCTGGCGACGAATTGACAGACTCAAGCAACGTGTCACGATCACTGTCCTTGACCGCAAGTACCTCTATGCCTCGTCGTAGCAACACGCCTTCAAGCCTCTTTGTCGCTGTCTCGTCAGCATCCGGCGGATAACCCCAGAAAAGTTCACCGCGAGACGACGTCAAGACGAACCACCGAGGATCGACAAGACGTCGAACGGTTTCGATGATTGCTGCATCTGCATTCTCTACTGCGCGGAATGCGTGGGTGCGCAGTTCCCCAATAATGCGATCCTGCCTCAACTGCAAATCAAATGCGAGGGCAGGGTGAATGTCTTCGTCAACGAGTATGCGAAGAGTTGAACCAGTTTCGGCATGTGTCCATGCGACGTCGTCGGGATCGCCTGGGGAGACAACCTTCGCGAAATCTGAACCGGGCCGGAATGCCCAGGTGCGTTCCCGCATCGCCGGCTCAACACCAACCCGCACGAAAGTCTCTGGTGCTTCGATGTCAACGAGTCTGGCCTTTGCGACATCCTGCAGAAAAACGAATGCCTGTGGTGCAGTAGAAACTGCGTGCCACCACTCGTCCTCGCCAGTACCGGAAAGTGAGGCGACAACTATGTCAGTGATGCGATCACGACATTTAGCAACATCGTATGCGTCCACCGCGTCTGAGATTAAAGCCTGAATCCGCAGTGTCCGCAGCGGCATATTTGGATGCCAGCAGTCTCCCGTTGGAGGCACAAATGCAATGCCAAGATCCCCAGAGCCGCGAAACCAATCACTTAGGTTGAACATCACCGACGCATCGACCGTGACGTCGAATGACCGATTCTCTGCAACCGCGACGGTGTATGTTTGTTCCAGCGCTGTAGCCAGATCCTGGGCATAAAGTTCGCATGGTTCTCCGGAGGGCATCCGCGTTATCACAACGTCGAAGAAGAACCGGCGCAACGCGTGAGCCTGAGCCATACCGCTGAACCACTTGTTGAGAATCGCGTGGCTCTTTGAAACCTGGTCCCAGATGCGGCGACCGTTCCAGTAGTCTATCTCGGGGATTCCGGCATCAGAGGCGGCGAAACGGGTATACTCTTTGTCCGTCACATACCTTTTTGCTTGGGGTGTCAAGTCGGTGTTGGTCACGTACAACGCCCTGCGACAGTTCTTTCGGTGGCAGGCACCGAAAAGCAAGTCGAGTTCATCACCGCTGGTATTGTCCTTGTAATTGATGGTGTGCTTGCACTGGGTAAGATGTCGTTCGCCCGATTGATCCAGCGTTAGGATATCCTGCTTTTCGTCACCTGGTCCTTCTGTTCGCTCAACAAGTGTGTGCCCGTTCACCTCGACCAGCAGATCGATTACGTAATCCACGAAATCGTCGCTGCTCAGTCGCGAGAGATACTGGAAGATAGCTTCACGTTGCGGGGATACCGTTGCGCGAGATATCTCGGATGGAAGAACGTGGTAGTGGTAGGGCGTTGCGCCCTGGACAATCTCCAACCTGTCTGCCATGTGTTCCTCCATTATTCCATTTGCTGTCATCACACTCTTGAAGCAACTCAGTCCGAAAGTTCCTGGAATTCCCTCGCAGCGCGGAGGATCAACTCCTCATCAACAATACCTGGCCGAGATTTCGGGAACGTAATTGCGTAAGGTCGGACGGCGGCGAAGGCGATGTCTTGCGGAACGCGCCATTCCCGCTCATGCAGGAAATCATGCTTCGCACCGTGGTCTACTGACGGGATTGTCAGCTTGTTGAGGTAGGGCCACAGCGTCTCCGGTATCCGCTGCCGCTCTTGGCCAAGATCGTTCAGCACGGATTGCGGCAGGTACATTGCGGGAGCCCCCGACACGCCAATAATGTCGCGTTTACGAAACACGAAGCCGTATTCGCCGTGGCTTTCCTTCAGTTCTTCCCAATTAGGCACCGTTGCTTCTGTCAGACAAACAGCCTTCGTCGCGTGTGGGCTGCGCTTTCCGTACAGCCCAGTGGAAGATGCACAGATCCGCCGTTGTCGGTAGATGGAAACGAACTTCTCGGCTGCGCAAAAATGAACGAGGCCTTCCCAGTAGTCGGTTCGACCTTTTCTTTCTAGCACGTCGATTCTCCTATCGCTTCGCGTCCAGTCGTAAATGAAATGAGCTTCGGACCATGAACCCTCGACAAATACAGTGCGGAAGTCATCCACGCCCCAACGTACCGCACACTCTGGGCAAGGATCCCACAGTATGTCGTTCGCCAGATGTGAAAGGTCCAAGTAGTGAATGCCGGCGGTACACAGGGCGCACACGACGCTCAAGTTTTCAACGGAGAACTCGTGGCCACAGTTGCCGCAAATGAAGTCGCCTTCTCCAAGCCAGTCCTCAAATCCCGATGGAGTTAGACTAATCGACTCAGGGCGTTCGCAGTCAATGTTTTCACATATGACATTGATCTGCCTTGGATTGGCGTGCCGTCTGACCATGGTATCCTCCGACGCTCATTATTTCTCTTTTCGCGAGTTCTCCATCACGCTTCGTAGGTTAGCAGGTCAAGGCTGTCAGTTCAATTGTCCGCAGCAGGCTCGCCTTTGTCCTCGGACTGAATCAGAGGCTAACGCCGTGGCATCCGAACGCCCTTTCTAGCACGCTCACGGTCGACGTATTCATCGAATAACCCGACGACATATTCAAAGGCTGGAAGATTCTTGTCGAAAATCCCAGCCTGAAACGGCGGCCACTCGTCGCCTCGCTCCCGCGCTTGCGCAATAAACTTCTCCCCAAAATCCGGTTCCCGAGCCCGCCTCCACAAGAATGTTCCCGTAGGAGCGATGATATCTTCCGGCTTCCTGTTCTGCTGCTCTGCGCAAAACATCAGGCCCAGAAAGTACTCGAACCGATCAAATTGAATTTCAAATGCCGCACGCACCGGCACTACCGTACCGAGGACGTTGTACATGATTTGGCTGATGTAATCGGATACCGGCGTGTAGTGTCGCCGATTGCCGTCGAGTACATATTCGTCCCAGACGGGGATTTGCTCTGCCCTCCAGTCAAGCAACTCGACAACGAGGTCGCGGCGCTCCTGCGCATATACGTATTAAGATTCCGCACGAGGGCCCGTAGTGTTTTGAACCGCTCGTTTAGAAACGCGCCCAGTGCAGAGGCGTAGAACAGCAACAGGGGCGGGTACTGCCGCAAATCCAGGTAGTGTACCATCCCTGATCGTGCCTCGAACCCCAAATCCTCGTAGCAGTTTGCCGCCGTTTCGATGCACTGCTTCCAGAGATTCCAATGACTCTCGTCACCCCAATGGCAGCCGATAGCCAGTGCGGGAAGAAGCAACCCAGCGCACTCCTCGTACTGTACCAACCGCTCCCGCACCCGCTCCGGTGTCACTTCAATACCTGTCACTTTGAACCGATCGCTCCGGAGTTCATCGTGCAGCAACCGCGTTTGCCCCATAATCAATCCTTGTAGGCTCGCGGGGCGGTTGCCCTCGATGTATTCCTGCACCTTCGTCCAGAGTCGTTCTGCCGTCTCCGGCGTCGGAGGCGGGATCGGCACCGAATAGCTCGGCGATTGCAGACCGTCACGGGTCCATTCTACGATGGCACGGATGTCCGCCAGTGACATTACTCCCTGAAGCTTTGAATCCAGTTGATTCACTAGTGAAGGGATCAGCACGGAATGCGCAAACGCTCGCTGTACAAGCTGTCGGCAGTAGTCCACGTCTGAAGCAATCGCACCTTCTCGTGATATGTCAGATAGTCTGCCAAGAGATCGATTCTGGGACGCGTCGATATCGATGATTTTCGGGTGGCAATCTGCAAGCAGAATAATATTGCCAAAGTGGAGGTCACCGTGCTGGATTCCGGCCTCGTGCATCCGCTCCATACCGTCAAGCACACCCATGCAGATGCGACGCACCTCCTGCTCCGAGAATCGTGGCCCACCCAACCTTGTGCCGAACTGTTCACCCTCCAGCCACTCCATCACCATCGCGGGCATCTTGACTTCTTCCACGGTCACCTGCTCCACACCATAGACCGTGACGACATTCGGATGCACACCGACACGCGCTAGCGCTTTGGCGTGCCCGACCGCGTCAACACGATGGCTGTACTCCGACCTGATAACCTTCACTGCCACGACGCGGTCCAATTCGCTTTGCCGAGCGCGAAACACCCGGCCGTAGAGACCGCTGTCGATCTGTTCTAGAATCTCCAGAGTCGCGTTACCATCATTGACCATCCTGCCACCTCCTTACTGCAACGGCACACTCCTCGCACAATTAGTACGTCCTTCTGCTTCTTTCGTCGCCGGCAACGCTGCCACATTCAGCCGTTATGGTAATTGCCGGTCGTGTGTCGATACGTCCCACCGATCCGGGCTCCATCGGCAGTGAAGTATCGCTTGCGTCCCCATTTAGATGTCGTGCCCAAAGCCGTGTTTTGCAGAGCGACGTCCCGAGAAACCATCACGGCCAAAGCCCGAAAGGCACGATTCGGTTGCCAACTAATCGTACCCGAATCGAACGATAGCGAAACATCAAACGCGAAGTGTCTTTGCCTCATCCCCTCATTATTCGATCCTGGTAGCATCATGCGATGACTGCCTTTCAGCCTTCTCATCTGCGGTGGGGTCAGCTTCCCGCAGTTGCTTGAGAAGACGCTCAAGGTTGCCATACGTGTCCCCACCTCGCCGGTACTTTAAGACGCGAGAATCGCTGCCGTGCCAATCGGAGTGATATGGCGTGTAGTAGGCAAAACGATCCGTAAGGATGATCCGCCCAATGTGTGGTGAATTATATCTGTACAATTCGGCGGCCTTGGAAGCAATGTAGGGTGCGAGGAAGTCCGCGTTTATTTCTATTTGTTTGTGAAGGAGTGAATTTCCGAATGCGGGATCGAATTCCGACAGTTCGCAATCACGTTGAGCCGTCCAATCGTATTCACCTTCGAGAAGAGTTGTTCTTGGAAGAAGGATTTCCACCTGCACCTTTCGTTCCTTTGGACGCTCATGAAAAATGGAGGCAAAAGGCTCGCGCTGGAGTTCGTTCCCGCGGCTGGCAAGGATACGAACCGTCTTTGCACGCTTGATCTCACGTTGCAGGTCGGCCATCGCATCGGTCTTATTCGAGAACACGCATTCAACGTCAATGTTAAGGATCCGTCCAAGAACTCCCGTGAGAACCCATCGCGCCCATTTTGAAACGATGCTGATGATTCCCAGCAAGAGTGCGCCTGCAATCAGAGATGCAATGATGTTTAGTATGAAGCCCATACCTTTCCTCTCACGTCCATCGGGTGGCGGTGACCGCCCTGATTTCACGACGCTGGCGTTTCGTTTTCCAGGTGTGAACACCCGAGCAATTGTGCAGCGTTGATCGGTCCAAAAGTACAGCACTCGGGAGTTATTGATTCTCAGTATAATCTGACTTTGGGGTCGGGAAACAGACTTCCCCGCCGCTGGAGGGGTGGCTGTGGCGGATAAGCTACTTGCCGGGGTTCGGCCTTTACGAGCGACTCTTTGGGGCTCATCACGAAAGTGCGTACCTGGTTATTGAAAAGGCGTAACATTAGACAGCGCAATAACTTACATGCAAGGACCGCCATTCATCGCAAAGGCTTCTCCGCTCAAAGAAATCTTCCCCGGATTGCTGGAACGGCTTGTTTTCAAGGAGGAAATCGCCTTGGAGGAGGTGGCATGCTTTGACTTCACTTTGATAACACTCAATACCATTTACCAAAGCTGAAAACATCGGGCACGGAAGGCCCAAAAGCACCTTCTCAACTCCCCAGGTACGCAGTTCCGTGATGAACCCTCTTTGGGCTGCCCACCCGGTTTCTGGCGTCTTTTGGGGCAGTGGCTTTCGCCGGTCGTTTCCAGGATGTGGCAGTGGTGCGTTAGGGTATCCCGGACCGCACCGGTCAAGCGTTGGCTGCCCAAAACCTCGGTCCATTGCTCGAATGGGAGGTTCGGAGGATAGGGCACTGCTGAGGAGCAACCCTAGCGCC
>CAYTDU010000290.1:0-6800 GCA_964436395.1 uncultured Gemmatimonadaceae bacterium
ATCTTCGGACATGATAGCGCTAACTGGACATTCGGGCTCACAGGCTCCGCAATCGATGCATTCATCGGGATGCACATACAGCTGGTCTTCACCCTCATAAATGCAGTCAACCGGACATGCATCCACGCATGCTCTGTCTATTACGCCGATACACGGCTCAGCGATCACGTAGGCCATTGATTCTCCCTTCAGCGAGTATTTCGAACTTAGCCTAAAGGTCCGAATACTGGTTTTTGACGTTACCTGCCTCAGTGTCGGTGAAGGTAGCAAGCCGAGCCGATAATGCCAACCATCGAAACCGTTGAGTTCGGCTGACCGTAGGGATTGTGTGCCTTGCTATTCCCGACCAAGACACTCGGAGATGAGAAAATGCGTGCACTGTTCGTGTTGACACCAATTGCGTTGATCGGCGGATTTGCAGTCCATCAAGTCTGTACTAGGGCGGAAGACTGCGATGATCTGCAGCAGCTTGCCAAGGCTGACGAACCTGGTTTGGTGGCCTTGCCTGCGGTGCCAGCGGTCCCGGCTGTTCCCGCTGTGCCGGCGGTCCCGGCTGTGCCAGCAGTCCCCCCGTTGCCACACTTGGCGGAGCTAGCTGAACTCTCCGAGCTATCGGAGTTGTCTGAACTCTCGGAGCTGTCTGAGCTCGCAGAACTCAGCAGTCTCGCGGAGCTCTCCCAAGACATCGAGATCCGGATCCCGCGAGGAGCAATTGAGAGAGCAAGGGGAATTGCCGCGGAAATGCAGCTTAGAGCTGAAGGCCACGCGGACATTGAGGTTAGACTGAGTGAGGTCATGGGGTTGATTGATGAGCACCTATCAGCTCTCGATGGCACGACCATAGAGTCTTTCGAAGACCTGGGACTGTCCGAAGACTTCTTCGCCGAATTGGCCGAGACCATCCGTGCGTCGGTTGCCGTCGAGGTCAACGACGGCGAGCGTGTGACCGTCCGAGTACCGAGGAGGCGGAGAAACTAGCTCAGAGCTCTACCAACATTCAGAGGGGCGGGCTCGCGTTCGTTTGTCGACGAGCCTGCCCCTCTTGCGTTCCGCCTACCCTACCCAGACATTCACCTTTCCTCAAACTCGCGCGGCTTAGCGTATGTCTGTGTCTGCCAATATCCGACGCCGGCCAATCATCATTGGCGTAGCCGGCGGGTCCGGGTCCGGAAAGACCACTGTCGTGGAACGAATCGTAGAGCGGCTGGGCTCCGATAGGGTCACGTGTATCCAGCATGACAGTTACTACCTCGACCGAGGAGATCTGGCGCCGCAGGATCGAGCCGCCGTCAATTACGACCACCCCGATGCATTGGAGACATCGCTCCTGATTGAGCACCTGAAAGCACTGCAGAGTGGTGTCCCCGTAGACGTTCCAGTCTACGACTTCCGGAGTCACCTCCGAACGGCAAGCTCGGTGCGGGCCGAGCCACGCAAGGTGATAATGCTCGAAGGTATCCTCATCCTGGTAGACCGTGCACTCAGGGATTTGATGGACATAAAGGTATTCGTCGACACGGATGCCGACGTGCGTGTGATAAGGCGTATGGAACGCGACATTGCCAAGCGGGAGAGAACGCTAGAGTCCGTGGTGCGCCAATACATGCAGACAGTACGTCCGATGCACCTCGATTTCGTGGAGCCGAGCAAACGCTACGCCGATATCGTCATCCCGGAGGGCGGCTACAATGAGGTGGCGGTGGATGTGCTCTTCACCAAGATCGAATCAATCCTGAAAAGCCCAGAGCCGAAGACACCACTCGCGTAGCACTCCGGCTCTCCCCTCCTGCAGGTCTGACTCGAGGCCACTGTCCAACCCATAGTAGCGCTACTGAGGTCGGCCACCTCGCGGATTCATTGCCGAAAGCACCCGTCCCCGCTCGTAGTCCGACGTAATCATGTCGAGCGTGCGCATGAACATGGTTCTGAGCTCTCCCTCGAGCGGATGTTCTTCTGCGACGACAATCAACACGTTAGCAAGCTCATAGTCTGAATCGAGCGTGAGCGCGGCGTCGAGCACGATTGTCAGGGCTGCTTCGTTCAACCGCTGATTCTCAATGAGGAACTTGAGTACCCGACCAAGCTCGTAATCGGAATCGAGCGACTGGGCTGCATCGAGATACGACGTCGGCATGTCTCTCTCCACGGGGTAGAGCCTCGCCACCTCGAGCAACAACTCCGCAAGCTCGTAGTCCGATTCGATTCTCAACGCTGATTCCAGCGCGAGGTCAAGCACTTGAAGATTTGGCGCACCCTCATTCAATGCGACTTTGAGAACACGATTGTGCTCGTAGTCGGAGTCAAGCGTATGCACCGCATCAAAGAAATCTCTAGTTAGCGCCTCATCGATGGGGTGCCTGTGCATTATGGCGATAAGCAGTTCAGCCAGCTCGTAGTCCGACTCGAGTTCCGTGGCGAGCCGCAGCATCGCCTCCGCGACGTCGGCACTAAGATCTTCTCGACTCAGCACCGCATCGAGGACTCGGCGTTGCTCGTAATCCGATTCTAGAGAGCCGGCAGCCTCCACGTAGACAACCATCACCGACTCGTCTACTGGGTGATTCTGCGCGACTTCGATCATGAGTTGAGCCAGCTCGTAATCCGACTCGAGTTCGTCTCCCGCCTGACGGACGATCGATCTGAGCTGAGAGCTGTCGAGGTCTGCATCAGTCAGGAGGACCTGATAGTACTTGCGGGCAACGTAGTCGGACGGAATCTGCGAGACTTCCTGCAGTACACCGTCGACACCATCACGGTCCAATATGCGTCCAGCCCGCTCCTCAGCCTGCAATCCAACTCGCCGGAACAGCAGGGGGATCATCTCGCGCAGCCAAGCACTCGCTTCGTTATCGTATGGCTGTTCGTCACCGTCGACGTACCAACGACGATCCAAGTCACCACCTTCGGCCGGTTCTATTACGATCCGGCGCCTGGAACGGCCCGCGCGTTCCTCCATCTCGAAGTAGCCGCGGTGAGAAATACCGACGATGTCTGTCTCAGCGTCGTTGAAGACGATCTCGCCACCAGCTTCGAGTTCCAGACGGCAGTCGTCCATAGTGATCCGGACTTCGATATCGTCGTCCTCACCGCTCATCCAATGCGATACGCTAGCGTCTCGGGCGTACCAATTGCAGCGGGACTGAATCTGTGCATCGGAAATCTGATCGGGAATTTCCAACACCCGATCTGCCACGAACCCATTTAGCATATCCGGGCGGGTTGGCGGGATGTGGATCGCAGAACCTGCCAGAGTAGCGACCTCCGGGACCACGTCCGGTTGATGGACCTGTTGCGGCCGCGGTGCAGCTGGGTTCTCCGCTATCATCCGGTCGGCAGACCCAACTTCTACAAGGTCGTCGTCAGTTGATGCAGGATCGAGACCGGCCCCCGCAACTGGGAACAAGAAGCACGCAGCTCCCACCCACGCGGCCAGCGACATTTGCGGCGTCAACGCTGCCCTGCGGCGCGTGTCGTCGAGCACGGCCAGAAGCCGATCGCTGAGCCTGGAGCGTCTGGCCATCGCAACACCGCCGAAGGATGCGAAAGTTCTTCCGTTGGCCGCCCGAGCGATCTCCAGCAAGTGGCTGGCGTAATCCGACGCCTTCGATCCCGTACGAAGGACCTGATCGTCACATGCCAATTCGCGCTCGATTCTCATACGGTGTATGGCGACCCATACGAGCGGATTGAACCAATGAAGTGTGCCTGCCAGGCGCGCCAAGAGCTGAGTCATATAGTCGTGTCGTTTGACATGTGCCAGTTCGTGGAGCAACACAGATCGGAGCCGATCGTCAGTCCAATCGTCGGCCGCCGCAGGAAGAATCACACAGGGACGAACTCCGCAGACCATCGGCATTACTGTGCCTCTCGCCTGCAGCAGCGACACACGCCCCGCCAATCCCATTTCATCCGCGAGGTCATCAAACAACCATTTGACTGGACCGTGAGCCACCGGGCGAGCCGAGTGCACCAACAGCCAAGTCCGAATTAGACCACCGACAATCCAAATGAATACTAGAGCCGCTCCAGCCACCCAAATGGTTGGAAGCAGTAGCATCCAGTCGACGCCGCTGAGCTTTGGCTCGATCGACGGTGACATAGGCGCCAAAACAGTCGAAGGCTGTGCGGTCGGAGGAGCAGGTATTCGCGATTCACCAACCAAGACTCTGGCACGCGGCGCGGTCACTGGCGGAGCGAGCCTAGCAGCAGGTTCCCGCCGCGGGGCGATTTCCGCTGTTCGTGCGTTCGTGCTGAGCATCTCCGTATCGCCTGCCGCCGCTCCGACTTCTCCAGCTTTCCCGACCCTTGACGCCTCTACAACCGCTGCCGCAGACACCTTCGCTGACAGGCGTTCAACAGGTTGGACGGCACGAGATAGCAAACTCGCTCCAGGAACCGTCCATTTCGGCGCCACCGCCCACACCGCCGGAAGAACGAGCAGGCCACAAACAGCCACATACCACACGAGGTGTCTGGTTGCGGCCGATGCCTTCCTCAGCGTTAGAACCAACACGGAAGCCGCAAGCAGTAGAACCAGGCCTTTGATCGAAATGTCAACCAAGATTGGGAGTACGTTGCCGCCGGGCGACATGACGCCCCACACATTATCTAGTACGTCACCCATGATTACCGCCCTTCCTTCCGTGCCTGCTCGATCGCTTCGGAGAGCCGATCGAGTTCTTCCTTTGACAACTCAGGTCCTGACATGTCGAGTAATGCGGCAGCAGCTTGTTCGGCGGATCCGTCAAAGAAGGTTCGCACAAGCTGTCTCAGCGCCGACCTGCTCGCCTCATCTCTCGGTACCGTCGGGAGATAGACGTAGCGTGGTCCGTCCTCCCGATGCTTCACGTGACCTTTCTCCTCGAGGACGCGCAACATGGCCCGCACAGCCGAGTAGCTCGGTGGGTCGGGGATCTGATCTACGACCTCCTGCACCGATACTGCTCCGCGCGCATAGATCACGTTCATGATCTGGCGCTCTCGCCTGGAGAGATTTTGGTGGGTTTCCTTTGGTGACATTTTCCCTCCCTACGCCTTTTGGCACCATCTGGTTTTGCCATCCATCGCTATGCTAAATTTCTAGCATCTGCTAAAACATTAGCATGGTGCTAAATTTTTAGCAACCCCTTGTCGAATGGGAGGCCGCGGCTAGGACTAACCTGCGTGGGTTGGTCGGCCGCGGACGCGCGCGGAATTACGCGGATGAACTGCAAAGGTTGCCACACCACCCTACCCAAACAAGATCCGCGTCCCTCTGCGTTCTTCTGCGGCTAAGACCGATCTCACCCCACTGTTGACGTCACCGTTTCAGTGCTGCAGATATGACTGGGTTCAAAACGCTGTGTAAGCCCTGGAGAATCAGAATGGTCCGTACCCTTTCATGCATAAGCGGTGTGTTGCTGTTAGCTGTGGTTGCACAACCGGCCGTCTCGCAGCAGGCCGCACAATCGCGCCCTATTCCCTACCCCGTCGTTCCGCCGTCGCAATACCTGGAGGCGATATCGAATGGGACTCGAACAACCACTGGCGAGCCGGGGCCATCATATTGGCAGCAGTGGGCTGACTATTCGATTCGTGGCAGGTTGGTTCCGCAATCGAAGCGCATCGAAGGATCCGCAGAGATCGTTTACCACAATAACTCGCCTGACACCCTTTCATATGTTGCGCTGCACCTGTTGCAGAACCTACACGCAGAGGGTGCAGCCCGAGGCAGCACAGCTGAAGTTACTGGTGGGATGGAGCTTCGAGGCGTGGCAGTTTCGGGCAACGACCTGGCGGAACGGCAAGATCGGGATGGGTCCGGCTACGAGATCGATGGAACGATACTCCGCGTCTTTCCTGCCGACCCGATCATCCCCGGAGGTACTGTAGAACTCGCACTCGAGTGGGCGTTCAAAGTCCCGCAGGTCGGTGCCGGGGGTCGCATGGGATGGAACTCGGATGACATGTTCCACATCGCCTACTGGTACCCACAGGTTGCCGCCTACGACGATGTGGTAGGCTGGCAAACGGATCAGTTTCTCGACAACGCCGAGTTTTACAGTTCGTTCGGCAACTACAACGTCGAGATCGAGGCTCCGGTCAACTGGGTTCTCATGGGGACAGGTAGGTTGGAGAACCCTGAGGAAGTCCTGTCTGAAGACGTCTTACCGCGTTACCGCCAGGCGTTGGAGAGCGACGAGGTAGTGCATGTTGTTACTGCGCGGGGCTTTGGGGCCGGTGGAGCTACCCGGCTCTCGAGCAGCGGTGAACTCTCCTGGCGGTTTCGGGCGGACTCGGTGCGGGACGTCGCGTTCAGCGCGTTGCTCGCTTCGAACTGGGACGCGGCCAGGACGCCCGTAGGCGACCGCAACGGCGATGGAGACACCGACTACGCACTCATCAACGCCTTTTGGCGGCCCAGCGCTCCCAAATGGGAACACTCCTGCGAATATGCGCAGCACAGCATCGATTTTCTGTCGCGCTGGATGGGGGTGCCCTACCCCTGGCCTCACATGACCACCGTTGAGGGTAGCGGGATCATCGGTGGGGGGATGGAGTTCCCGATGATGACCTTGATCGGCGATTACAACACCAGGAGTGATTCCGCTCTTTACAACGTGACGGTTCATGAATTGGGGCACATGTGGGTACCGATGATCGTAAACACGGACGAGACCAGACACGGATGGATGGACGAGGGAATCACGACCTTCAACGAGAACCAGGCTCGGAAGGAGTACTTCCCCGGTGTGAATCACGACATTCCCGACCGCGATTCGTACCTTGCTGCGAGTCGTGAAGGTCGAGACGCGGCGATG
>CAYTDU010000291.1:0-6800 GCA_964436395.1 uncultured Gemmatimonadaceae bacterium
ACGTCGCTGTTGGCCCGCCTCATTCGTTCAGTGGAAGAACGCAAGATGCAGCTCCACTGTTGAGGGAGTCGATCGAGGCATTGGCCGAGTTCCATTCCAAGGGGCGGCATAGGAGGGCGCCCGCCCGACCTCCTGCGTTCACCGTTGCCGTCTTGGGCATCGACGGATCCGGGAAGAGCACACTCTCGCGCCGACTCGCGCTGGAACTCTCCGGTTCGGCAACATCGTGTCTAATCAGTGACACGCTCGAGCTGTTCGAGAATAGAGAGCCCAAAGCCATGCAGCCGCTCTTCACCGAGCGTGCCCGGGAGTGGATCGGGGGGCGCGCCAAGAGAGCCAAGTCACTTGCAGGTTACAAGATCCCCAAACTCACCGAACTGCTGCTCAGAGACCGGCTGCGTTCGTTGAGCATCAGGTGGTACCATCCAAATACAGTTGTCATGGACGGCTGCCCGCTCTTCAACATGACAGCCTTTGCGGCTCTATACCGCGAGGAGTTTTTCAACGAGGAGTTTTGCGGCAAAGCGGTGGCGCTGATGTCATCGGGAGGCGAGGGCATAGCAAAGAACGATCCGTTACTCAAACAGTTCCCCGAGGTATCCTACCTGAGGCGGCTCGGTCTTGACCGGTTGAACCTTCCCGAGGTGGTTTTCTTTCTCGACGTCGATCCGGCTGAGGCGGTGCGGCGGATCGATTCAAGGGGGGAGCAAAAACAGGTGCATGAGACCGAGGAAAAACTGTCGCGGCTCCGAGAAGCTTATCTGTTGGTCTGCACCGTGTTGGAACGCGACAAACGGGCCAATGTTTTGTGTATCGAAGGCGCCAAGAATATCACGGAGATAACTGCCGATGCAGTCGCGTTCGTGAAGCAGACGAGGGAAGGCCATGGATCCCAATAGCAGAGTGGACGTGATAGCCACCACTATCTCAGGATCGATAAAGGATTGGGGTAAAGTCAAACGTATTGTGCCGCTCTTCCAAGAGCACGGATTCACAAACGTCTCATTACACACTGCCGACAGTCATCTCGAAGCCAGAAAACAAACGAATGCGGTTTTGGCCGACGGTTGTCGGATCGTCATCTCTGCCGGCGGGTCGGGGACGTTCAATGCCGTGCTGGAGGGATGTTGTGATTCCGGAGTGTCGCTTCGAGACGTGCGGCTCGGCTTCCTGCGAAAAGGCTCCGCCGATCTATTGGGTAAGGTGTTGGGCATGCCGGACGAGATCGAAGCCGCGATTTCGACCTTTGTCGAGTCGATTGCGAGCAACCGCACCATGGCGTGTGATGTGATCCTGGCAGGCAGTGGAGCGGGCGACACAGAACCGCGGCACTTCGTCGGGTACGGCGGGGCGGAAATTTTCGGCAGGATTCCCCACTACACCGAGAACAGATTCATCAAGTACTACAAGGGGGTACTGGGTCAGATATTCGGCGACCTTGGTCCGTTCACCACCGGCATGGTGCTGGCGTCGATGGAGAAAGTCCTCAAGACACCGTTCCGTCGCAAACGCGTGTGGAAGATCCGGCTCGACCGGCAGGTAGTATCGGAAGGCATCTACCAGGCGCTGATCGTGGTAAACGGATACCTGGGTCGCGATCTTCCGTACTCTTACGAACCGCTCGGTTCCGGCAGCATCTACCTCTTCGCCCTAAAGGACATCGGCCTAAGCGAACTCCTCAGGCAGGCGAAACAGGCTCGCTCAGGATCGATAATGGACGATCCCGAGAGGTGGGGAATGGAATCGTTTGCCAGCAGTGAATTGCTGGAACTAGAGCCGAGCGGTGTCGCGCCGTTTCCGGTGAACGTGGACGGCGCGACGCTGATTTGCTCAAAAAAAGTGCGATTCAAAATCGTCGATCAGATCCGACTCATATCGCGCGACTGAAACGCGATGAGGGTCCAGAGAAATGATTGCAGAATGTCCACCTGTTCTGCACTCTGCACTCTCAATCACCGGCCCTGAGCACCATCCAGCAACTCGGAGACGATCCGCTCCGCGCGATAGATGTGCTCCAGCGCTTCCATGATGCCCATAGCATCGACAGTCACTGCCCGATTCGCCTCGGGTAGGTAGATGTAGTCACCCGGCAGGCTCTCAATGTTGCCGTCGAACACCACGCCTACAAGCTGTAAATCGGTGTTGATCACGGGCGACCCCGAATTGCCGCCGATGATATCCGCCGTCGACACGAAGTTGAGCGGCGTGGAGAGATCGAACTCGGCTGGCGGATTCTTCCACCGGTCCGGAAGGTCCCAGTCGGTGCCGGCGCCGTAGGAATAGTAGTGGTCGTAAAGACCCCAGTAGGTCGTGTGGTAAGGCGCAATGGTACCGTTGTATTCATACTGAAGCACCACCCCGTCGGCGATCCTCAATGAGAACGTGGCGTCCGGCGGGTCGGCGGTTCCGTAGATCTCGAACCGAGCGCGACCGAGCTGCCGGCCCAGCGATTCTTCCTCCTCGGTGAGCCGGGCGAACGTGCCCTGAAACGGGCCGATTCGCGGAACGATCGCAACGATCATCTCGACGGCGGGATCGTTACCAGTGAGCATGCCACTCTCCATCGCCGTCACGGCACCCGCAGAGTCAGTTAGAACCGACTGCTCCAGAATTGCCGTTGCCGCTGCGTCCGGGGTTCTGCCGGCCAGGATCTGTCGCGCTACGGTGCTGTTCGCGCCGAAGTATTGCTCGATATCGCTCAGGCGCGCAGCAAGTAGTCTCCGTTGCAGCTCTCTTGGCTGCTGACCTACGGACCGGAGGTTTTCCTTCAACTCTGCGAGCGCCTCGGCCGGTGCGCCACCACCCTGCATGTTGACGTACTGAAAAGCGAGAATACCGCGATTGATGATAGCCGCATCGAGATCGGGGTGTCCGAGTGCCAAGAACGCGCCGAGTTCAGCCGCGTACTGGAGCTTCTGGTCTTGGATTTCAGCAAGCTGATCGATCACCCCACCGTACGATGCGGACAAGCCAGCGTCGGCTTCGATTGCGGCTTGAAACTTGGCATCGTTGTCTTGGCGCCGTGCTAGAATCACAGGGTCGTAGAGTCCGCTCACTATTCCGGTGTACGCCTTCTGCGAGTTCCGCAGGCTGAACACTTCATTCCTCAAGTCCAGCTCCTCGGCTTCCTCAGGGAAGTCGTTCACGAAACTCTGTAGCACATCAGCCCGACTCCTGAAGAACGCCAGGGTAGCCTTGTCGCTCACGTCGCGGCGGAACTCCAGTTCTGCCACGGTCTGGAGGCGACTCGTCGAACCCGGGTTACCGATCATGAATACGGCATCGCCCTCTGTTACGCTCTCCGAACTCCACGGGAAGTAGAAGTCGGGGTGGAAGGGCTCACCGTTTTCGTAGATGCGGAAGAACGACATGTCGAGCGAATAACGCGGGTACGTGAAGTTGTCCGGGTCGCCGCCGAACTGCCCCAACATGAGTTCGGGCGCCAGAACGAGGCGCAAGTCGGTGAACCTTTTGAAGACGTACGCGGACGTTTTCGCACCGTTCCAAAGCGAGATCATCTCCACCACAACGCTGTCAGAGCCTCTATACTCCGCGGCGATCCTCTCGCTTATTTGCTCCGAAACGGAGTCCCGGGCCTCGTCTGACACCGCATCCAATTCCTCTGTGACATCAACTATGGTCATCAACTGGTCGATGTACAGATCTTCGACCGGGCGTTCATCGGCGACAGTCGGCGCGTAGAAACCGTCGTCGAGGAAGGTCTCGCCTTCTTGGCTCACCTGCGAGACGCTCTCCCGCGCGCAGTGGTGGTTGGTCAGAACCAACCCATTCGGCGAGACAAACGATGCGGTGCAATTGGGCAGGCGCAACGAACCCAGTCTGGCGTTGCGGAACCAGGTCGAATCGGGCGCAAACCCGTACGTGTCGGCGAAGTACTCGAGTGGCGGGTACTCGAACGTCCACATCTTGCCGTTGTCGAACCTGCCTGCCTCCAGGTCTTCGCCCTCGGCCGCTGGGGCGGCGGTGACCGTGTCGACTAGACGCACCGTATCGACGCGCACGGTTACGGGCGCCGGAGCCGGGGTCTGCGCGGGCGCACTCGCCGCAGGCGCACAGGCAGCGGTGAGTACCGCGAGAAGCACAGCAGAATTCAACTGGATAACTGTCTTCGCATTCATGGTTTCTTCCCGAAGGAGGTGAGGAGAAAATATCGCGGTTCGAAGGGAGGAGTGCACCCTCCGGCTTCGGCTAGTTTAAACTTGATCGCCGTCCACTGCCTTGAACTGACCCGACACTCCCGGGTCTACGGCAAGGATCCGAACTTGTGAGTGGGGAGAGACTATTTCCGTGGGCACGACCCAGAGCCGGACGTCTTCGAAGACCCCAATGAGCTCGAAGGCCTGCAACGCTTCCTCGGAGAAGTCAACTTGCACCTCGAGTATGGCGTCCCCAGGAGGTCCCTCACCGGCGGCGAGCGGCCGATCCGTAAGCCACACACCAAAGGCTTTCACAGTCTCTCCCGTCAGAGCGTCGCGAAGTCCGAAGCTCCACTTCTCATCCTCGAACCCGTTCTTGATTATCTCACGCGCTCCGGCGATCGTCGATCGGTGGTAGAGTACCATCCGAGTGTAGCCTCCATTGTGTTATTCATCGACCAACGCGATGCCCTTTTCCTAATTGCAGCATAACCCACGGGCTGCGGCGGTTCAACAGTTGTCGCGCGAGTTGGTACACCAACGCATATTCACTCGAATCAAACCCGCACCCTCCAACCGGGAGAAACGTTATGCAACGACTCCGCGCCCTCACATTGGGCGTTTTTCTGATGGGACTTCTGTCAGTACCTACCGTCTCGCGAGGTCAATCCGTTGAGGATTTGCGCGAGGAGGTACGCCAAGAGGTAGCTTCGCTGGCGAAGCTCACTCAAGAAATCGTGGATATGGTATACAGCTACAGCGAACTCGGGTTCCAAGAAAAGTGGACTTCGGATTACCTGGTGGGTGTCTTACGCCAGGCAGGTTTCGAGGTCGAGCGCGGAGCGGCAGGGATGCCCACTAATTACGTCGCGACGTGGGGCATTGGCAGTCCGGTAGTCGGTTTCATGGGAGATTTCGACGGACTCCCGGAGACCAGCCAGAAACCCGGCGTGCCGTGGCGAGAGCCTATGATTCCCGGCGGCCCCGGCCACGGTGAAGGTCACAACACCACGCCGGCGGTTGACATCACGGCTGCCATAGCTGTGAAGCGCGTAATGGAAAGGCACGGTCTACAGGGAACCCTGAAGGTCATACCTGGCGTGGCCGAGGAATTGGTGTCGTCCAGAACGTACATGGTCATGGCGGGCCTGTTCGAGGGCATGGACGTCATGCTGTCTACGCACGTCAGCAGCGGATTGAGCACCGGTTGGGGCGTTTCCGGGTCGGGCCTCGTCTCAACGACATTTACTTTCCACGGCAAGACGGCCCACGG
The DNA here is from genome assembly GCA_964436395.1 of uncultured Gemmatimonadaceae bacterium. Taxonomy (GTDB): domain Bacteria; phylum Gemmatimonadota; class Gemmatimonadetes; order Gemmatimonadales; family GWC2-71-9; genus JBDGYW01. Next base: position 5,431 of record CAYTDU010000291.1, read on the forward strand.
TGCCGGTTCTCCCTGGTCCGGCAGGAGCGCGCTGGACGCGGTGGAACTCATGAACGTTGGTTGGAACTTCCGCCGCGAGCACCTGAGGCTGCATCAGCGGTCTCACTATGTGGTAGTGAACGGCGGCAATCAGCCCAACGTCGTGCCGGGTGAGGCACAGGTCTGGTATTACTTCCGCGAGCTGGATTACGACCGCATCAAGGCGCTGCACGAGTTGGGGCAGACAATGGCCGAAGCGGCGGCCATGATGACGTCGACGGAAATGGAAGAGCGTGTGCTCGGGTCTGCGTGGCCCCAGACCATGAGCAAGCCCCTCGCCGAGAGAATGCAGGCGAACATCGATCGGGTAGGCATGCCTGAATGGGATGAGGCGGACTTTGCGCTGGCAAAGGCCGCGCAGCGAATGCGGGGCGTCGATATCGACAGCCTGGAAACCGAGGTAGACACTTTGCGCGAATCCAGCCAAGGCATGGGCGGAGGCAGTGACGACATCGCTGAGGTTTCGTGGAACGTCCCGACCGTGAGGTTGCGCTATCCCTCCAACATCCCCGGGATGACGTATCACCACTGGTCGGCGGGAATCGCTGAAGCGACTCCCATTGCACACAAGGGAGCGAACGTCGGCGCTCGAGTAATTGCCATGACCGCCATCGACGTGCTGATGGATCCGGATCTGGTGGAAGAGGCATGGAGATACCACAGAGAAGTACAGACGAAGGATTACCATTGGGTATCGCTGATACCTGAAGGGACCCAGCCGCCGATACATTTGAACGCCGAGAAGATGGAACGGTACCGGCCGTTGATCGAGCCCAACATCTACGATCCCACCCAGTTCGACACGTACCTGGAGCAGCTCGGCGTTGCGTACCCCACGATGGAGACCGACTCGACGCGGCTGAGAGGAAACAACCGGTGAAGGCAAAATATGCAAGGCATTTTAGAATCGAGGAGAAAAAGTAGATGAGTAAGACGGAAGAGAACTTGAAGGCCGCATTCGCGGGAGAATCACAGGCACGCAACAAGTACACATACTTTGCCAACGTCGCCAAGAAGGAAGGATATCACTACATCGCGAAGATCTTCGAGGAAACCGCTCACAACGAGATGCGGCACGCCAAAGACGAATTTGCGTTGCTGGGTGGTATCAGCGACACGGCGGCAAATTTGCAGGAAGCGATAGACGGCGAACACTACGAGACATCCGAGATGTACCCCACGTTCGCCAAGGAGGCCGAAGAAGAGGGTAACGCCAAAGCGGCCCAGCTCTTCAGAGAGATCGCGAAGGTCGAGGAGCACCACCGCGACCGCTACAAGAAGCTCAAGGAGATGGTCGACAACGGCACGGTCTACAAACGCGACGAGCCGAT
>CAYTDU010000292.1:0-6791 GCA_964436395.1 uncultured Gemmatimonadaceae bacterium
CCAGCCCAAAGAGATGTACGAAAAGGCTGACGATTCCACTAAAGAGAAAACGCCAGAGTCGCCACCGAAGGCCGGCAATGAGGGCGACGCCAAACGCGCAGACAAAGCACTTCGCAAGTGGGTCTGCACTGTATGCGGCTATGTCCATGAGGGGTACGGACCGCCGGATAACTGCCCGGTATGCAAGATGCCGTGGTCCGCATTCATTCCCAGCGTCGATGGTCCCGACGGATCTCGTACGCCCTCTCGCGATTCCGAAGCTCCGGCCGAAGAGACCTCAGGCAAGAGCGCCAAGAAGGTGAACCGCTGGCGTTGCACTGTATGCAAACACATTCACGAAGGATCCGAGGCCCCGGGTGTGTGCCCCATATGCGGCGCCGGCACGGAGTCTTTTGTGCCGGAGGTGGATAGTCCGGAACACCACCACCACGGGTTCGCAGGACTCATCGAGAAGCTCCACCTCCATCCGGTGGCGGCACACTTCCCGAACGGGGCCCTGCCATTGGCCGTTCTGGCGTGGTTCATCTACCTGGTGTTGGGGGACAACTCCTTTGAACGGGCCAGCTTCTACCTCATGCTCGTGGCCACAATGGCGGTGCCGGTCACCGGACTTACCGGATGGTCCGACGCGAGACATCGATTCGGCACCACCACCACAGGGGTGTTCCCCGAAAAGAAACTGTGGAGTTTGGTGCTCACCGCAGTCACCCTCGGCACAACGGTATGGCGCCTTTCAATGGGATGGGCGCATGTCCCAACCGGGGTGGAAATCGCAGTCTTCACGGTCCTGCTGATCGCCGCAACCGGCATGGCGGCCCGACTCGGTATGCTTGGCGGCAAGCTCGTGTTCGGTCACTGACACCAAGGGTGGTACGCCGGAGGAGAATAGCGCGTCTGTTCAGAAACAAACGCCTCAATCTGGGCTAAACAGATTTCATCTGACACGCCGCGAGAGTGTGATGGAGTACGATTGTTTGTGTCGATATCAGGAGCGCAGGTGCATGATGTAAGACTGGTGTCCGCGGGTTGGGCAATCGGTTGCCAAGCTGACGGTTGAAATGCACAAGCGCATTCAGAAAAGATCCGCCAAAATGACGACGTGTGAACCGACCGTAATGGCCGGGCTCTCTTTGTTCACGAAGTGACTGACCGCGTAGATCTGGTCGCCATGCTGAAGAAAGATCTCGGCATGGGACACGGGGACGCAAACACGCTGGTGCACACAGTGCGAAAACCTGCCGGGAAGAACGCCGCTCCCAACGGGCTGGACGGGCTTTATGTCGGGCAGAAGGAGGCTCTTCGGCCCATCCACGACAAGTTGCTCCGGGAAATCAGCAAATTCGGTGTTTGCGAAGAGGCGCCGAAGAAGACCTACGTGAGCTACCGGCGCAAGAAGCAATTCGCCACAATCGGTCCCGCGACGAAAACACAGGTTGAGGTAGGTCTCAATATGAAGGGAGTCAAACCCACCGACCGCCTCGAGGAACTGCCACCCGGGCGGATGTGCAACTATCGGGTCAGGCTTTCCGAGCCAAAAGAGGTGGACGCGGAGTTGGTCTCCTGGATCAAGACCGCTTACAAAGCCGCTGGCTGACTGCAAAGGGCGGGACTCCGCCGAGTCCAGCTGCACCCAGGAGACTCGCAGCCCCGGCGAGAGTCACCGAGGCCTTCTCAGTGAATGGTTGCCTCGCCGCTGGCGCACCGCCAGGACGTGCCACCATCGAAACCCTACGAAGCGCTCAATCCTCTGAACCGGGATGGTTCGATAGCATACCTGCATGCGATTTCCTTTCGCTTCAAGGGCTCAGGTTTTCGCAAGGGTACTGATATTGGAGACGTTGCTCTCAACCCCAATGCTAGCTGTTGTCAAAAGTTATGATCGGGGTCGTTATCAGCGTGCAGAATGTCTATACTGCCCGGACAGTGGTTGTTATGCGGAGGCGAGCGCAAATGAGTGCACGGGGACTGTTACTCTCTCAATTCTGTTGCGAGCCTACATTAGTCTGTGTGGAATCACGTAGCCCAAACGGGCCGAATGCTGCGCTGACGCGACATTCAGTACTGATTGCAGTATTACTGCGTCGTCAGGTGCGCGAATCGCCCACTGGAACTCCTACTGAGGGGCGAATCTCATTCCGGAATCGAGGTGCCCGGGCTCCGTGCCAAGCAATGCAACAAACCCGGCCATCAAGCAGGTATATCCGTACCCTTAGAGCTGACCTGCCCTGACTCCTCGACGCTATCCCTATCCTTTGTCCGAGGCACCGGCCTCCGCTGCCCCACGGATCCCGACTACACGCTCGGGGTCGGCTTGGGCTTCCATAGGAGTTACATAACCGGCGGATTTCCTGATACGCCCTACAATCTGGTGCAGTCGATTCTCGCAGGCGTCCATATCTCGGCTTGCCTCTGCTTTATTTCGAAAACCGCGCTTTGCACCGTCGGCTGCCCAATTCAGCCTGCGGACCTCGTCGATGAACTCGTCGACGACGCCACGGAGTTTCAGAAATTGCCTTCTCTTGTGTCCCTTGATGAGCAACTGGGATACGCGGCTAACCACTCCCAACCTGGCCGAGAGCCATATGATTGGGGCGAGTAGGACCCCGCCGACGCCCAGTCGTGTCATAGGGTCGGGAACATAGTATAGGACCACCACGTTCCCCAGTAAGGCCATGCCGAGAATGGTGGAGAGCAACACTATTTGAGTGGTAGGGAGTTGTGCTCGCATGCCAGATCACCTCCAAGCAAAGCCGGCCCGAGATAAGCGTACGTTGAAAACCCTACCAACCTAGGGTGAACCGCTCAAATGTGCCATATCTCACGCGAAAGGAATTTCAAGCAATGCGGCAGGAGTCAGGTCGATCGTCTACTGCAGAATATTGATGGACCCGGTTTCGCAGATGCCAGCGTTGCATGGCGGGGCCTGACTTGTTGGGAAGCTGACTTCTGAGACGGGCTAGAAACTCGAAAGCATAGGATGCCTCACATCACTCCCTGCTCCGCCTGAGCGTCACCACCGTCACCTCCGGTGGTGTCCCAACCCGCAGTGGTATCCCCCAGTAGTTGGTGCCGGGATTGATGTAGAGGATCGAGTCACCCTGCCTATGAATCCCCATCGAAAACTTGAGAAACATCCCCGCGATATTCCAGTTCCATTTCGGTATCGCGAGTTGGCCGTAGTGCGTGTGGCCGCTGAGTGTGAGATCGACACCTCGCTTAGCCAGCGCGGGCCAGAGAGCGGGGTTGTGGGCGAGTGCTACCACGCGCTCGCCGTTCACGACGTGACGCAGCGTACGCTCGATGTCGGGAGCGGCATCCGATCCGCCGTCGCGCTGCCAGCCTTGTCCGGCCGGGTCACCTGTTCCGGCCAACCAGATCCGTTCTCCGTCGCGTTCGATCGGAACGGCCTCGTTCGCGAGTACCGTCATTCCTGCTGAGGTGAGCCTCGATCTCACCGCGTTCCAACCGGCATAGACATCGTGGTTGCCCGGTGTCGCAAACGTTCCAAGTGGAGCCTCGAGGCCACCGAGCGATGCGACCAGGTGGTCAACATCCTGCGGAAAATCGTCTACCTGATCTCCCGTGTAGACGATCATGTCGGGTTGGGCGTCGCTAACCACGCCCGCAATCCGTGTGAGGAACCTTCGCGAGGTGTGCGGTCCGACGTGTAAATCAGATAGCTGCACGATACGCAATCCTTCGAATGCGGCCGGAAGGCGGGGCAGTGCAATCTTGAGGCTCCTCACGACCAGTTTCTTTGTCCCGAAGTAGCCGATCGCTGAGAAGACCGCAAACATTGCGGCTGCCGCTAGAACGACACTTCTCCCGAAAACCCCACTCGATCCGAACGGTATGCCAACGATCGCACCTAATATCCCGAGCATAGCCAGCAACGGAGAAAATAGCATCGCGTACCAGAACGGTCTGAGCACGAACAGTCGTGTGAGGGCGGACGGGTAGAGGGAATCGGTCAGTCCGCGGACCAGCACTGACAAGGGTATGGTGAACGCAGCGAGCACGGCCAGCACGGTAACCCAGCCACCTGGAAGTACTGGGTGGAGCAGGGAACCGACCACAAGCCATGAACCACCCAACCACACTGCCACGAAAACGAGGATAGGTCCGAGCGCCATTCACCACCCTTCCTTCGCCACTGCGATCAACTCCCTCATATTCTCAGCGGGTGTCGGCGGCCAACGTACAGCCGGAACGCGGCACAAAGCGTTTCCTTCCCGCTGCGCAAACCTGCGGCAGCACCCGTCGTCCGGGCGAAACTCGCTGTAGTAGCGGATCACGCTCCCCGCCAGAGTTGTCGCTTCGAGCGTGTAGTCCTTGAGCGGTATCCCGAAATACCCAGCGCAGAAATGACAGGCATGTGGACCGCATGCCGGCCTGCCAGTCGGCTTGGCGGAAAGCGCCGCGTGGACGAGTTCCTGCGAATTCACCGAGCAAGCGTTCCTTAATTGGATTCGATTATCCGCCGAAGATCCGCCGCTGCGGCGCGCGGATCGGGTGCGGAACAGATGGCGGAAACGACAGCGAGACCATCCGCCCCCGCTTCAAGAACGCCAGCCGCGTTTCTCGGCCCGATGCCGCCGATCGCAACCAAAGTCTTTTGGCTCTTGAGACGGAGCTGCTGAAGTCCTTCCAGCCCCCACTGTGTTTCTAGCTCGGATTTGGTGGGCGTGACAAAGACCGGGCTCACTCCCAGGTAATCCACATCCAGCGCTTCTGCCTCAGCGGCCTGCTCTGGATTCTCCACAGACAACCCGATGATGGCTTCCGGGCCTAGCAGCCTGCGCGCGTCGAGATAGGGCATGTCCTCCTGCCCGATGTGAACGCCGTCTGCACCCGAAGCCAATGCGATGTCAACCCTGTCGTTGATGATGAGAGTGATGCCCAAAGGTGCCAACACGGCTTTCAGTCGGCGTGCTGATTCCACAAACGGCCGAGTGGGGAGAGTCTTTTCCCTCAATTGGACCATGGTCACACCGCCCCGTACCGCCTCGAGGACAACGTCTTCAATGTCACGGCCGACGGAAAGCTCCCGATCCGTCACGAGATAGAGTCGGTAGTCCGCTCTTACGGTCATGATATCAGGCGACGATCCTGATGCGCGTTCGGATGTCTTCCTCCCGCATCTGGTAGAGCGCGTCGAGAAAATGCATTTGGAGGCTGGCGGGGCCTGATGACTTTTCCGCCGCCATCTCGCCTGCGATTCCCATCACAGCCATTGCATGCGCGGCGGCCAGGAGCGTATTCGTATTGACAGCCGCGAACGCTCCGGTGAGGGCGCTAGCCGTGCAACCCAGTCCTGTAACCCGGGGCATCATGGGATGGCCGTTTGCAGTGCGAACGACCTGCGATCCACTGACGATAACATCAACTTCGCCGCTGACGCTGACTACGGCATCCAGCTGTTTCGACAACTGCTGCGCAGCTTCAAGAGCGTCTTCCGAGGAATGGCGGCTGTCCACTCCTTTGGTCTCCTGCTCTGCTGAGTAGAGCGCCCGGATTTCCGAGGCGTTTCCGCGGATGACCGCGGGGCAGCCCTTTTGGATCAATGCCAGCGATGTATCAGTCCTTAGAGCGGTGGCCCCGGCGCCGACAGGATCGAGAATGATAGGTATTCCCCTGGTTTTGGCGGCCTGGGCGGCTTTCCCCATGGCGTTCACCCACGGGCCGCTGAGGGTTCCTATGTTGATGACCAGGGCGCCTGCGATGCCTACCATATCCTCCACTTCTTCGGACGCATGGGCCATTACCGGCGAGGCCCCAAGGGCTAGAAGGGCGTTGGCTGTGGAATTCATAACCACATAGTTGGTTATGTTGTGAACCAGAGGAGCACGCTCCCGGATGTTTTCGATGTCCTTCCAGACCGTATTCGTATCTATCAAAGTTCACCTCCTCACAGAAGAAGACTTACATAAACCTAGCTGCGCTCGAATAATCGGTAGTACTCCTCGGTGTTTGAAGTGCCTGTTGAACATTCCGTTCTACTGCTTGCAGTCAACAGGTGGCTTCGGATCTTCTCTTTCTGGTCGGCTCCAGCGGCGCTCAGCAAGCAGATGGTCGCGCTTGGACTTCGCGCCATAGTCCGAGTAGTCGTCATGGTGTACCTGGTGCAGCTTGGGATCTTGGATCCCAACACCACGACGCCCAATTGCCGTCACCTTGTTCACGTCCTTATTGTCGAGACAGATCTTCAAGGCGTATCCACCCACCATGCCGCTGGCGACTGCTGTAATGAGACATCTTGCGCTCATGGCGACTCCTCTGCTATCGATGCTTTGGCCTGAGCGAAATCTCCCAGTTGGTCTTCGAGACGCGTTCGGGGTCGTAGGGGATCCTTCGCAGGGGTGGTATTTGATCCAACGTCAACGACACAGCGGTCTGAAAGAGCTCCTCTTTTGTCTGGCATTAGTTATCACGGTAAACGCGAAAGTACATTCTCGACGATGCGGTGGTTGCCGCCGCAAGACACCTTCCCAACGCTCTGGCCGGACACGGCACCAAAGATGCGGGTTTAACTTACTAATGCGACCACTCGGCGAAGTGGTGGGAATAAGATTCAGTCACTGATGGAAGGCATTGGAATGTCTGACCAAGAATTGCTCAATGACGCCTTCAAATTCCACGGGCACAAATGCTGGGCTAGTACCATTGGGGTCCGCGGTGGGCTGGCGGCATTGAAGACGCTCGGAGTTGAACGAACCGGTTCTTCTGGGGAACTGCATTGCATTTTAGAGATAGGCGACAACCACGGGGCGCAATGTTTTGCGGACGGTGTT
>CAYTDU010000293.1:0-6790 GCA_964436395.1 uncultured Gemmatimonadaceae bacterium
TGAGCAGCAGTTGGGACGAATCCAGTGCGTCCGTGAGCTTCGCCGTCGATGAACACCCGACTGCCACTACCGGCGAAGCTCACGGACGCACTGGATTCGTCCCAACTGCTGCTCACGACGAAGTAACCGACGGCAAGCCCCGCGAACGGGTCCAGTTTCGGATTCGACTCTATAGGGAAATGCCATGCGCCCGTTGCCGCGATCGATACATAGCGCACATTCCAATTGCCGCCTCCGATGCCCGTGTAGTCCTGGCCATAGCCCCAAGTGTCCAACCATGCTCCGATACCGATATTCTCGTTGTACGCAAATTCACCATTCACGCCGAGTGCTGCTGCAGATCCAACACCGCTGAGCCCAACGTGAGCGCCCACGAACTTCTTGCCTTGATCAAACTGTGCCGCCGCGGTGGCGGGCAAAGACATCCAAACAAGAGCTGCGAGGACCGGCACCCGGAAAATTCTCAGTGCGTTCATAGCACCCTCCATAGAGATGAGTTGAGCTAGTCACCGCACGCCAAAACGGCGGGGGAGACAGGCTGCCGTCTTACATTGCGAAAAACCCAAGCCCTACACGTCACTTCATGGAAATCCGTCCGCGGTGAAATCGATGACGGCTTTGCGACAGTTCTCGCGCAATGCGTAATGGACGCGCCGATACGCGCCTAGAGCTAGAACTCCTGGCTGTGACTAGCGGGGTAGGTATCGGCAACGGGCTTAGAAAAAAACGCGGGAGGTAACCATGAGATATCTGATGACATTGACTGCAGTGCTGGTGTTGGCGGCATGCGGAGATGATCCGCTGTCTCCGGACGAACGGGACTCGCAATTGCCGAACGGCTCAATGAGCGCAAGGGTCGACGGAGACGCGTGGACCGCGACCGCCGCGCTGGCAGTGGCGTACACCGGCGGGATATTGGCGTTCGCTGGGTCTGACGCCTCCCAGGTCACGATTGGCTTGGGCTTCATTCCGGACGGTTTGAAGACGTATCCCATTGGCCCCAGCGAACCCACCAACGGAAATCTTTCCCTGGGAAGCACTCAATCCTGGGCCGCCAGCGCATCAATGGGCAGTGGCACCGTCACTCTCACATCTTTTACGGCGAACAGTGCATCCGGTACTTTCATGTTCGTTGCCGATCCGGTGGCAAGTACCGGTGCAACAGGCACCAGGTCGGTGACCGAAGGGGTGTTCGACGTGACCTTCTGAGTCGGTGGCGTTGCGCGACTCTCAGGGACTGCTGCCGGTCTCCGCGGCAGATATGGCGTCGGCTAGCAGTTCCGCAGCCCGCTCGCTCTCTCCGAGTGCATCATAGACGGCAATGAGATCTTCGCGCGCGTTGCGTATCCAGCTCACCGATGGATCGGTTTGTTCCAGGAGAAGATCGTAACCCGTACGCAACTCGGTTTCGGCTTCCCTGTAACGTTGTTGGCTGACCAGTACTCGCCCGAGCTTGATACGTGCAATCGCGGTGTTGAAATGTTCTGAGGAGAGTTCACGCTCGAAGATCTCGATAACCTCTCGAAACACCGGATCTGCTCTTTCGAACGCACCTGCCCTCAAGTACACGCTCGCCAAATTCGACAGTGCTATGCCGATGTAGTAGTGGTCATCTCCGTAGGCGGTGCGATAGATGTCGGTCACGCGAAGGTATTCTCGTTCCGCATCAGCGAGATTTCCAAGACTCAGAGCCGCAGCTCCCAGTTCGTTTCGCGTGGTGGCCACATCAGGGTGTTCGGTACCGAAGATCCGTTCGCGAATCGCGAGCGCCCGCCTCAGAATCGGTTCGGCTTCCTCAGCACGCTCTTGATATACAAGAGACCGACCGAGCGCGGTCATGCTGCTCGCAGTCTGGTGGTGCTCGGAACCGTGAAACGAGTCGAAGATCTCGAATGCCCGTCGGTACGCAGCCTCTGCCTGGTCATATCGACCTCTCTGGAACGCGGCAGCTCCGCGGTTCATCAGATTGTCGCCAACGGACGGATGCCGCTCGCCGTAGACTCGAATGTTCGTCGTGAGCAAACTCTCGTTGAGCGAGTCGAAGACAGCGTAATCTCCCATGTAGTAGTGGGTGCTAGCCAATTCGCTGAGTGCGGACCGATATTCAGCCGACTCAGGAGCTAGTCGAGCAACGACATCCTTGAGCACGTCGATAGCCTTTGCGTACTCCCCTCTGGCTTGATGGACGTGACCCAGAGCGGAGCGTGCGTGAATCAACGTGGCGTGCCGGGCATCGAGCCGCCGCTCGGCAACCAGCAGGCCCTCGCGAACGAGTTGCTCAGCTTCCTCAAAGCGACCCTGGTCCACGCGCAGTTGCCCGAGCGCAACCAATGACTTTGCGACATCTTGGTGGTCCGCTCCGAGAGTTGCGCGTCGTGTGTGCAGTGCCGAGGTCAGCAGAGTGTCGGCTCTGTCGAGGTTCCCCAGCCCCTGATAGAGGGCTCCCAGCGTGGCGTAAATCTCCGCTTGAATCTCCGGCTCGGTTCCGAACGCACCTGCCTCGAGTGCGACCTTGTCGAGCAGAGTCAGTACGCGCAGGCTGTCGGCTGGACCGGTTGCTTCGTCGCCACCTTGAAACAGGTCCAGCATGAACGCCTGAATTCGCGAGGCCCGGCTTGCCTCGGCGAGCGCGGCGTCGCGGGCGTCGGCGAGGCGGGCAGAATAGAAAGCAACGAGACCTACCGCTACACCAAACGCCGCGGCGGTAGCTGCTACCGCGCGTCGATTGCGACTGAGAAATTTGCCGAGGCTATAGCCAACCGTATCGGGGCGTGCTTTGAGCGGCTCGTTGCGCAGGTAACGATACACGTCCTGCCGGAGCGAGTGAGCGGTTGGGTACCGTCTTTCGGGATCCTTGTGCATTGCCGTGGCGCAAAGCATGTCCAGGTCGGCCCAACCCGAGTTCGTAATGCCCGAAGCTGGAAGCACACCATCAACGTGCATTGCCTTGTTGCGTACAACAGCAGAGGGCCTCGCGGGTTCGCTCTCGAGCACGAGCTTCTCGACCTGGGCATGCGACATACCTTCGGTGTCAAACGGACGATTTCCGGCAAGCAACTCGTACAGCAACACACCCAACGCGTACACATCGGTATAAACACCCACCGGTCGACTCAGGAGCTGTTCGGGCGCTGCGTATGCGGGCGTCATGATCCGCAGCATCGTCTGTGTCTGACTAGCTGGAAGGTCGACACTCTCCAATTGCTTGGAGATTCCGAAGTCGAGCAGTTTAACTACCCCTTCCTCAGTGACGAGGATATTGGATGGCTTCAAGTCGCGATGGATAATCGCGCGTCCGTGCGCGTGCTGAACTGCATTACATACATCACAAAAGAGGCGCAATCGCTCGGCAATCGATAGGCGGTGAGCATTGCAGTAGTCGGTTATTGACGTGCCCTCGACGTGCTCCATCACGAAATACGGTGTTTGATCCGCAAGTATGTTTGCGTCGTAGAGTCTTACGATCGAGGGATGGTTCAGCTGAACGAGCGCGCGTTGCTCGCTCACAAACCTCTCACTCCGAGCCGGCGACAGCGAAGCGTCGCGCAACACCTTTATTGCCGCAAAACCACCCAAGTTTTCCCGCTCGCCGAGATAGACCACGCCCATTCCACCTTCGCCCAGAACGCGCAATATCGTGTAGGGGCCTATTGCCCGGGGGATTGGTGGGCGCTTCCCCAAGACGTCATGTGCGAATCTCGCGAGGCCGTCGTCGAGGAGACTCGCGCCGTGGCAGTCTTCTTCGAGCATTGCCAAGACATCGGCTTGCAGTTCGGAATCGCCCCCGCACTCGCGCGCCAAGAACGTGTGTCGTTCATCCACGGCGACGCGAAGCGCTTCGTGAAACAGAACCTGGATTCTTTCCCACCGTGCGGCGTCCATAACTCTCCCCATCAACCTGCCCGTCGCAACTCGCGCCCCAGCCACGCCTTCGCAACGCGCCAATCTCTCTGGATTGTGGCCTCGGAGACATCGAGCAGGGTTGCGATCTCGGCCAATTCCAATCCCCCGAAGAATCGACACTCTACGATGGTTGCTTGACGGGCATTGACCTGAGCCAAATCTTTCAAGGCGAGGTCCAGCGCGATCAGCTCTTCTGGAGAGCCGGTGGCACCCTCGATCCCTTCGTCGAAAGTGACCATTACCTGGCCGCCACCGCGTTTCTCGGCCCCACGACGTCGTGCCGCCTCGATCAATACCTGTCGCATCGCGCGCGCCGCGATCCTTTTGAAATGGAGCCGGGATTCCGGCACAAGGCGGAGGGATCTAGCCAGTTTGAGATAGGATTCGTTTACGAGCTCAGTCGGGCTCAATGAATCGGCCGGCGTGTTTGCGCGGACGGTATACGCCAGGCGCCTCAGTTCTTCGTATGTCGAGCTGAAGAGATGGTCCAAGGAAGGTTTGTCGACCTTGCTCAATGTTGGTGCCATGCGTTGCCCTCGAGAGTATGGCGGGGAGAAGACCGTGAATCCAAAGTGCGGGCATGAGAATGGGGCATAAACTAATATAAGCGTACCGCTTTGCCTGAACCACCGGAATCAACGGAATGAGCTAGCCCTAACGGTAGGCGGCAGCTACTGGTCCAGCGACGCACGATTACTTAGCATGCGACGCAGCGCTTCCAAACCAGTGCAGTTCGCTATGACCTCGAATGACTGGCGGAGATAGCGGAAGTGGAATGAGTTGACCTCGAGCGAGACAATCCCTCGCCAAATGGAGATGAAGAATGGATGAGCATCCAACTGGCACTATTTTGCAGCGTGACAAAAAAACCTACGCGATCGTCCCAAGAACACCTGTAGGAATCCTCACTCCCGAACACCTGGAGAAGCTTGCTGCGGTTGCTCGCAAATTCAGCGTGCCCGTCATCAAGATTACCTCAGGACAGCGTTTTGCCTTAGTTGGAATCAAGCGAGAAGATGTCGATGAGGTGTGGCGTGATCTTGGGATGGACATAGGGAAAGCCACAGAGCTGTGCCTCCATTACGTGCAGGCTTGCCCAGGTACAGCAGTCTGCAGCCTCGGAATGCAGGACTCCTTGGGGCTCGGCGCAAGAATCGAGGAATTCTTCATCGGGATGGACCTTCCGGCAAAGGTAAAGATAGGCGTTTCCGGCTGCCCATTGTGTTGCGGAGAGAGCTTCGTCCGCGATATCGGAGTATTCGGAAAGAAGTCCGGTTGGAACCTCGTGGTAGGCGGCAGCTCAGCGCGCCGCCCTCGTGTTGGTGATCTGGTGCGCGAAGCCCTGACCGAAGAGGAAGTGATACCGCTGATAAAACGCACCCTCGAGTACTATCGCGAACACGGTAACAAACGCGAACGAATGGCGAGGTTCATTGATCGGATCGGCATAGAGAACGTGAAGGACGTTTTATTCTAGCTTCCCTTTTCGCGCTGACAGGAATTGCGTGATGAAGCTCGAGGATCATCGGGTGTTCGTCACCGGAGGTACCCGAGGAATAGGATACGAGTTGACAAAGGAGCTGAGACGCTAGGACGTCGATGTCGCGATCTGCGGAAGATCCGAAGAGCGTCGTGGCGCAACCGCGTGTGCTCTCAGATCCGGGCAACTCCCAAGAACACTGTATGCAACGATACGGCGAGCACCAGAAATACGGTGCGCGCATGCTGCGGCGTCAACCCGGCGAAACGATACTCAATGGACTTGCCCTTACATGACGCGAGGCAGTCACCGCAAAGCGTGCACGTCAAACCTGGACGCCGTGCTTTGATATCGCTCGGACGCAAGGCATCGTATCTGCACTTCAAAGTGCATGCGCCGCACTCGGTGCAGCCATCATTAATCCGCAGGCGAAACGGCGAGAGTTTGCCGAGCAAGTCTGCAGCTAGGCCGATGGGGCAATACATGGTGCAGTGTACCATATATCCCGCTCGACGCGACAACCACACGATATAACCGACCCCCACAACACCGAAGGCCACTCCCAGCCACGTCGCGACTACAGTGCTCACGCCCACCACGCGCAACATCACAGCTACACCGGCAACACCAACAACGATCCCTAGTCTCATCCAGAACCTATTGACCTTCGACGGGATCGGTCTCTTCCTCGCCACCGCTGAGTTCAAGTCCCAGGACCCGATGTAGCAGAGGTAGCTGCACCAGGCCGGACCGACTATCAAGATCGTCGAGACGAATAGGATTGGCATAAAGAGGCCGTCACCTCGGTAAAGCGGCCCGGCGATTATCATCGCGGGAATCGGTAGATGAAGATCCCCACTCATGAGGAACAGCTCTACACCCGAAAGGCCGATCGTGAGTTGAGCGAAGAAAACGACAGAGAAGAAAGTCCACAACCTGCGACGCCATACGATCGTATTGCGCGGATCGTGGAGTCTTCCCAGCAACCACGACGCATAGCTCGCAAGCAGCAGCACTTCGATCCAACCGGCACCGTGGACGAAACGTTCGGCCAAGAGCATCGGTATGTCCACGACGAGCTGAACAATCGCCAGCAAGGTAAAGGTCAGCAGGAACGTCGCGGCTTTACTCGATAACATCGACGATCGTGGGCAACAGCTTCATAGTCTCTTCACTCAGCTTCCACACTCTGCCACTCCAACAGCCTCCGCTCCCCTTCCAAAGCCCGGATGCCGGTAACGTCCTGACTGACCTCTAGGCAACCGCGATAGGAGCCGGTCTCGTCCCGCACCGCGAAGTAGCGAATGTGAATGAACCTCTCCTGAATTTCGATCCAGAATTCGGCGGTACTCTGCATCCCGGCACGGAACTCGTCCAGGATCGCCTGGACCATGTGCACGCTCTTCG
>CAYTDU010000294.1:0-6781 GCA_964436395.1 uncultured Gemmatimonadaceae bacterium
AGTAGTGCGCGCGCCACCGGTTTGTTCTCTACGACCGCCACCTGCGATTCCAGGGCGATTTGTTTGATTCGTGCGGCCAGCTTCCGCTGACCCATTGCAACTACCACCGGCGCTAATGCAGCGGTCATGTCGTACTTCAGTGCCACGGCTATGTGAGTGGGGTTGACCACCACCACGTCTGCTGTCGAAACGTCCTGCAGCATGCGCTTCCGTGCCATCGACATTGCGATCGACCGGATGCGGCTCTTGACCAGTGGGTCTCCCTCAGTTTCACGATGCTCGCGAATGACTTCTTGTTTGGTCATCCGGAGGCTCTTCTCGAGCTTGTAGATTTGGTAGCCGTAATCGGCAGCCGCGAGAATCAAGAACGAGAAGCCCGTTACTGCCGCCAGCTTGAAAGCCAGACTCTTCAGAACCGACACGGCCTCCGCCGCACCTGTATCTCCCAACGAGACGAGTTCCGGCCAGCTGCTCGACAGAACCAAATACGTAATGAGGCCGAGGATCGCGATCTTGAAGGTCGACTTGACCAGGTTGGCCACGGAGTCCAATCCGACTATGCGCTTGATACCCGAGAGCGGGCTGAGGTTTGAAAGCTTCGGCGTTACGGGCTTGACCGACACGACGCCACGTGCCTGGATCAGATTCACCAACAACACCGCCGCGAGGACAACCACAGTGAACGGTACGATTGCTGTCAAAGTGGAAGACGCGACATTTCTCACAACGCCAATTGCAGCCGATGGGGTCATTGCATGGACAGAGATCAATCGAGTCGCTTCTATCATCAACTGACGTAGATGCGAAGCCAGTGCCTCCCCACCGACGATTGCGAGCGCCAACGCTCCGCCCAGCAAGACAACGGCGGCGGAGAGCTCGGGACTGCGAGCAATGCGACCCTCTTCGCGTGCCCGTTGACGCTGTTGGGGGGTCGCCTTCTCCGTGCGTTCCTGACTAGTCGCCCGATCTTCAGCCA
Organism: uncultured Gemmatimonadaceae bacterium; assembly: GCA_964436395.1. Taxonomy (GTDB): domain Bacteria; phylum Gemmatimonadota; class Gemmatimonadetes; order Gemmatimonadales; family GWC2-71-9; genus JBDGYW01. Next base: position 977 of record CAYTDU010000294.1, read on the forward strand.
TTGTCAGGGCACCCCGGCTTCAGCTGCGTAGCCATCAATCACGGTGGTGATATGGACGGGAAGATCCAGTATCCATCCATTCACGGCGGAGGCGATTATCGGCAAGGAGACGCCGATCATCAGCAGTCCGATTCCTATTGTCATCGGAAACGAGACCATTATCACGTTCAGCTGTGGCACCGCCCGCGCCAGAATTGCGAGTGCTATGTTGGTGAGCAACAGGGCAACCATCGCGGGTGCCGCGACTCGCGCTGCGCTCGTGAACACCACGCTAAACGCAGCGGCAGCGGTTGCTCCGCCCGTTTCGATGTTCACAGGCCCGCCCGGTGGCAAGACCTGCAGGCTCTCTGCCAGCCCCTGGAGCATGATCAGGTGACCGCCGAGTGCTACGTAGATCAGCAGAGCTGCCACACTCTTCATCTGGCCAAGGCCGGCACCCGGGATATCCCCGCCTGAGAGTGCTGCACCGAGAGACAAGCCAGTCTGCAATGACAGCACGTCTCCCGCATACGCGACTCCTTGGATTATCACGGCGGCAGTCAACCCGATCGACATGCCGACGATGAACTCCATTACCAGCGGCAGCGGAATGTCCAGCACCTTTTCCGGCATGGTTGTCTCCGGCACCGACGGCAGCAGCAGCAGAGCCAGCACTGCAATCGCAGCGGCTCGGATGCTGCGGGGGTACGTGGGCATAGACCAGAGAGGTGCGGTGAGGCCCAGCCCGATCAGACGAGCCGTGATGAACACGAAGACCGCCCAGCGGTCAGGGCCGAAGAACTCGTTGACGAATGTGGGCATCAACTGACCACGGTTGGGAGACTTCGGAGCACCGAGACTAGGAATTCCGTGAGTTTTACCAACACCCACGGCAAGGTTATGACCAACATCAATCCTACCGCCAAGAGCTTCGGGATGAACGTGAGTGTCTGTTCCTGAAGCTGTGTGACTGCCTGCACCAGGCTCACTACCACACCAACCACAAGTGCGGTCAACAGCAGTGGCCCAGCCACCATGAGGCACAGGGTGACGGCAGAACGCGTAAACTCGATGGCGAGGGTGACCGACATGAGACTACATCCTGAATCCAGCCACTACGTTCTGCACGACAAGTGTCCAGCCATCGGCCAGAACGAACAGCAGCAGCTTGAAGGGTAGAGAGACCATTATCGGTGGCAGCATGAACATGCCCATACTCATCAGCACAGAAGCGACGATGAGGTCCACCACGATGAACGGCACGTATATGAGGAATCCAATCTGAAATGCAGTCCTCAGCTCACTCACAACAAACGCCGAGACGACGACCATTGTGGGTAGCTCTTCGATCGACTCGACTGGCGGCGTGTTGCTCAGATCGGCAAGTGCTGAGAGATCCTGTTCACGCGTATTGGCTATCATGAAATCGCGAAACGGTACAAGCCCGCGTTTGAAGGCCTCAGCTTGAGTTATCTCACCATCAAAATACGGAGTGACTGCCACTCTGTTTGCTTCGTCTAGCACCGGCGACATGACTACCGCAGTCAACAACACGGCAATCGCAACGAGCAGTTGCCCAGGCGGTGTTGTCTGCGTGCCAAGCGCAGATCGCAGAAAGTGCAGGGTGACAAGGATCCGGGTAAAGCTCGTCATGAGCAAAAGCAGCGCCGGAAGCAGAGTCAACGCACCTAGGAAAACAACTATGCCCACAGCTCCTGTCAGCTGCAGTTCGCTCTCGCCATTGCTCAGATCCAAGGAGATTGTCGGGGGCGAAGGTGCGTAGACAGTGGGGCCAGCTTGTATCGGGACACTCGGCGCCACCGGAACTGTCTGAGCCATCGACCGGATCGGCATCAACATCAGAAGAATCGCCAGCCCTGCCCATCCCAACCGGGGCAGGCGCCACCGACTCTGTTGCTGTTCCGGTATCTCGATTTCAGTGCTCTCGAGCGCCGCATCGAGGCTTTCACCAGTGAGTTCCGTCAACAGCTGAGTGCCGCCTTCACTTACAGAAACCAGCAGCACCCGATCCGCCACGCGCAGCAACGCAACACCGTGACGCGGTCCCATTGAAACGCGCTGCAACACACGCAGCGGCACACCTCGGCCGTTCCATGGACGAGCACTCTGATACTGTTTCAGAAGCTTCAAGCCCAATAACAGCACACCCAACGTGACAGCGAGGGCGGCGAGCAAGCCCAAGATCCCCACGCCGTTACTCCTTTGCCCTGCCGTTGCGGTCAGTGAGGATATCGGTGATCTGGATGCCGAAGCGGTCGTCGACCACGACAACCTCACCAGCAGCCAGTTTCCGGTCGCTCACGAAGATGTCAACAGGCTCACCAACGGAGCGGTCCAGCTGGATCACTGAACCTGGTTGAAGTTCCAAGACATCCTGCAGCATCATGCTCGTACGTCCGAACTCAATGACTACCGGAACTGAGACATCGAGCAGTGCATCGAGGGCACCGCGACCCTTGTTGTCCGCCGCTACTGCTTCGGTCGGCGTCTCCTTCGTATTTGGGCTGGTCACAAGATTCTCCCGCTCGTGGTGCGTACTGTTTTCCCTGTTGGTACTCCTGGATTCGCCTCAGCGAGCTGAACGCCCACATGCTTGCGGACCTGACCCAGCGTGCCCAGGAACCTCCGTTGTCCGTTGATGTGAACCTCGATCGGCGTGTCTACGTGCTGGTTCGTCTGTATCACCTGGCCCACTGAGAGGTCGGCTAATGTCCTCGCGGTCAGCGAAAGCGGTGCGAGCCGCGCCGATAGCGACAAGCGAGCATGCTTGAGGTCCCTCTCGATCGCGGATCGGTACTCGCGAGCTTCGAATCGATCCGAGGACCGCGCACCGCTATGCTCGCGTTGCAGAATTGATTCGAGCGCCTGCAACGGGAGTGCTATGTTGATGTGGCCTTCAAACGACTCCAGACTCACGGCTAGTCGTGTAACGAATGCCTCGCCACGGTCTTTGGCGCGCAGGTCTTCGGGCCTGGATGCAAACATCGCGATCTCGAGCTGCAGCTCCATGTGCTCGCTCCACCCAGACTTCAACGCTTCCAACATCCGTTCAGCAACTCCGCGCACTACTGACTGCTCGAGTTCGCTGAGCGGCCGTGCTTGCTGTGCGGAATCGCCTGAGCCGCCGAAAAGACGATCGATGAGGTAGAACGCGCATTCGGCACCCATGTCGACTGCGCCTTCCGCTCCGGTGTCGCCGGTCCTGAAGACGTATGCCGCACACGGGTCCCCCAGCAGATCCGTGAAATCGGCGAACGGCATGTTTTCGGTGCTCTCAATCGTCACCTGCGCCGGTACCCTGGCGATCGATGACAGCTTTCTCTCGACAGAGCGCGCGAGCCGTTCGGTCGCCATTTTGAACGAGATCTGCTGTTCGTTCGTGATCTTGGTCGTGCGCACAAAGTCGAACGACTGGACTTCGGTCTCGACCAGTTCCTTCTCGGTCGGCTTCACGCCCATCGTCGTTCTCTTGGAATCTTCGGCCATGGTGTCACCACCTATTGAATGACAAACCTTGGGAGATAGACACGCACCCAAGCCGCCGCACCCGAGAACGGTTTCACCACCTCCAACAGGTCCTGTTTCAGCGTATCACGAACGCCTGGCTGCGTTAGATCGTCCAATGTGCAGGCTTCCAAGGTGGCGCTGACAGCGTCGCGGATCTGTATCTCGCGTTCGTGCAGATGCTCTAATGCGTCATCATCCGGGACCTCGAACGCGACCGACACCATGAGAAATCGTTCTCCACGCGAACCTGCCGGGTTTACCAGGAGGTTTTCCAGCTCGAGGAACTTCCCTGTGACGTCTTCGTGCGTTTCCTCTGCGTGTTCCGGATCCGATTCCGCCTCTGAGGCCGCTGTGGCATCCGCCTCATCTCCATGGCTAGTAATCGAGGCTACGAGTTTCGGACCGTAGGTGAAGCCTCCGAAACCGCCCCCGACTACAACCGCGATCAGCAAGACACCTATGAGTAGCGGGCTTTTCTTGGCAGTTTTTTCGGAGTCCGCGTCGCCGGTCTTCTTTGTAGTCTTGTTCTTTGCGTCGCTCGTCATCTCTTCCAGTCGCTACACGGGTTAGCTGTTGCGCTTCATTACGTGGAGCGGAAAAAGCAACTGCCGTACCAACCTATTCGTCGGCGTCGAAATGACGTGTAAAGTATTGCGAAATAACGATTTACTGGTACACACGTTCGCACGAGCGGCAGAAAAGCCCGGAGAGCGGATGGATTGGCATTTGGGCGATGGGAAGAGTGTGCCGGGGGTGGCGGTGAATCTTGCCGGTGAATGACGCCACTCCTTTCGGAGTGGCATCACTACCGAGACGTGCTACCTGCGGATATTGACCAGTTCTTGGAGAATCTCGTCTGCTGTACTGATTACACGGGCATTCGCTTGGAACCCGCGTTGAGCAATGATCATGTTCGTGAACTCTTGTGAGATGTCCACGTTCGAGCTTTCGAGCGCACCCGGTGTTATCGAGGAAGCACTTCCTTCACCGGCAAAGTTCAAGATCGCCAGGCCCGAGTTCGACGATTCCGAATAGACATTCTCACCCATTCTCTGCAAACCGGATGGGTTGTCGAAATTCGCTAGAGCGAGTTGAGCCAGATTGGTGCTCGTTCCGTTCGTGAAATAGCCCGTGATCATTCCACGGTAGTCGACGCCAATCTCAACGAGGTTGCCAGCCTGGTATCCATCCTGGGTATTGACCACCGCGTCCGACGTTCCGGCAAACCCGGTCAACCCGCCGATCCCGCCAGTGGCGCCGGCGTCAATCGTAATGTCGAACGGATCGGCCGAGCCGCCCGCTGGCGTTATCGTCAAACCAGCACCGCCACCCGGGTAAGTGAACAGGTCGAGAGTGCCGTCGCCATTAAATGTGACCGTCCCGTTGCCGGCAGGCGCTATCGCCGTGGTGCCGCAAGTGGCAATCCAGTCCCATGCTCCGGGACCTGTATTGATGAATTCAATCTCTACTTCGTGACCTGCTCCAGTCGCATCGTAAACGGTGATCCCCATTACATGGGTGTCGTCGACTGCTGCAGCTGCATCCAGGTTACCTGAGAAACCCACCGTGGTTGTCGCGCGAGCCGGCGCAGTCTGGCCCATGTTGATCTGGATATCCTCGATCTGATTTCCAGATGGGAAGTTGCCGGTCTCGTCAGCGACCCTGCCTTGAGCCACATATCCCACCGGTGTCACGAGCCTGCCGGTAGCATCCAGTTGGAAGTTGCCGGCTCTGGTGTAAACGTCACGTGATCCGTTGTTAACAATGAAGAAACCATCACCCTGGATGGCGAGATCCGTGTTTCGGCCAGTCGACTGTAGGCTACCCTGGGTGAACATCTGGTCGATGCTCCCGATATTCACACCGGCACCGATCTGGACCGGGTTTGTGCCACCCATGGTGCTCGTTGGTTGCGCACCGCCCTGAATGAGCTGAGCAAATGCTTCTTTGAATGTGACGCGCGACCCTTTGTAGGCCACCGTGTTCACATTCGCGATGTTGTTGCCGATCACGTCCATCCAGGTCTGGTGGTTCCTGAGCCCGGAGACGCCGGCGAAGAGTGCACGCATCATTTTTCCACTACTCCTGCTTTAGGTTAGCCTGTTGTCCCGTCATCGGATCGATCTTCGTCATGTCGGGAGTGTTGCCGGTCTGATCTCTGCTAACGAGTGGAGCGGCACCTCCATCGCTCCAATCCGAAGTACGATGTCGCCGTCTCTGAAGTAGACTCCATCGACGACACCCGATGAATACGTCACGACGGGGACCGAACTGCCCTCTCCACCGTCGACTTCAACT
>CAYTDU010000295.1:0-6741 GCA_964436395.1 uncultured Gemmatimonadaceae bacterium
AATGAGGCGCCGATGTGCAGATTCCCTCGGGAATGTTGTGTAGGGCAATGGCGGTGGCTATCACGAAAGAATCACCGATATCCGTTGCGGTTCCAACGGCGATGGCCATGCCCTCTGGAAAGTTGTGCAGTGCAATTGCCAGAATCAAAAAGTTTGCCGTGTGGCCCAACGGGCACTGGTTTTCCACGCATGCTGGGCACGAATGCACGTGAGGAAAGGAGCGATCGAGAGACCAGAGGCCCATGCCGCCAATGCTCAATCCAATTACACAAGTCAGGGGCGAACCCAGGGCGATGCTCTCCGGAATCAAATCCAAAAACGAGATTGCCAGCATGATGCCCGCAGCGAAATAGAATATGCTGTGGGTATACTCAGCGGATGGTCGCTTCCAAACACCAATGGCCGATCCGATGACCGGGCCTACTGTGGATAGACCAACCAGAGCGGCTTCATGTACCACGATTAGCTTCGCCCTGCCAAATGGAGTTCTGACCTTTTCACGAAATCCCTCTATCTGTCGCAATAAATCGCTCGGGGCGAAAAGTAACACATTAAGATCTTGCGGCCCGCAGATCCTGGGTGCATCTTCGCACCTTGATCCTCCGTTTCTTCGCCGCGGTGTTCGTTCACAAAGGAGGTACAAGTGAAGAAGAACATGGGTACAGCGGACCGCGCGATTCGGATCGTCGTCGCGATCGTCATTGGCATCCTCTACTTCACAAACGTCTTGAGCGGCTGGCTCGCAATAGTACTCGGTGTGATTGCGATCGCGTTTCTGGTCACCAGCTTTGTGTCCTGGTGTCCCGCGTATGGACCGCTAGGAATATCAACATGCAAGGCGCCTGACGCTTCCCCGGACGGATGAGGTAGATCGAAACGCTGCTTGAAGGGGCGGCGTTGGCCAGCACCGTTGTCGTAGCGAAAGTCCAAGATTAGACGCAGGCTGACATTGTGAAACATGTGTAACGATCAAATCTCAGCCCTTGTCCTCAGTGCGTCCACCACCTGCATGGATATCCACTAGATGTTTTCGTCTCCAGCTCTGCCGCTGGTGTTGAACAGATCGATTGCGTCGTAACGATCGTCAAAGGCGACAGCTTCAGGAGGCGGCCGATATTGAGTTCCTGTCGCAATTACCGAAGCCTCTTCTTTGTCCTGACTGCAACGGCCGAACGATGTAGAGCCCACTAGCGTGGATGAACCACCCCCCAACACCACATTTCGCGTTATGTTAAAAGTCAGAGGAGGAACAGCATGACCGAAGGCCCCACCGCCCGTGTTTTGTTGGGAGTCGAGCGCAACCAGTCGGCTACGCCGGAGCTATTTCCGTATCGCGCCATGGCCGTGACTCGGAGTTATCGGGAGTCCGAGGGAGAACCCATCGCTACCCGCCGCGCCAAGATGCTGAGGAGAATCTTGGAAGAACAGCCGGTAACGATACAGGAGGGAGAGCTGCTGATCGGCATGAAGACCCTGCGTCCGCGAGGGTCGCCGGTCTTTCCCGAGATCAACGCCTGGGTCGAGAAGGATCTCGACACCATCGCGACGCGAGGTGACACGCCTTTCTTCGTAAGCGAGGAAACCAAGAAGATCCTGCGCGAAGAAGTGTTCCCCTACTGGAAGGGCAAACAGATCTACGACCGGCTGTTGGAGTCGGTACCCTGGGAGATCTGGGATGCTGACGAACGAGGCATCACCTACAACTATTTCGCCTCCAGGACTATCGGCCACATCACGGTGAGCTATGCCAAGGTGCTCCACAAAGGCATGGAAGGCATCGTAGCCGACGTGGAAAGGAAGTTGGCCGGTCTATCCTGTGAAGACCCGGCCTATATCCACAGGAAGCAGTTTTTGGAATCCGTCATTTGGGCTTGCGACAGCGCTATCGTCTTCGCGCGCCGTCACGCTGCTGAAGCGCTGCGTATGGCTCAACTCGAAGCGGATCCAAAGAGAAAGGCGGAACTCGAGAAGACGGCCGAGATATGCGAGCGGGTTCCAGCTGAGCCGGCGCGCACTTTTCAAGAGGCACTGCAGTCATTTTGGTTCACCCAATTGGTGCTCAACCTCGAGACCGATGCCCACGCCATCTCGCCCGGTCGGTTCGATCAGTACCTCTATCCGTTCTACCGGCACAGCATCGATTCGGGAGACCTGACCCAGGAACAGGCCCAGGAGCTTCTGGATCTTCTTTGGGTGAAGTTCGACGAGATCACGCTTGCCAAGGACGGAGGGGAATCAGACACGAGCAGCTCCTATCCCGAGTTTCAAAACCTCAACATCGGCGGCTTGACCCCGGACGGGAAGGATGCCTCTAACGAGCTGTCGTACATGTGTCTCACGGCTCTCGAGCACGTGAAGCTGCCTCAGCCTCAGCTCTCCGCTCAGATCAGCAGCAAGACATCGCCGAAGTTCTTGCTGCGTTGCTGTGAGGTACTGCGGTTGGGGACGGGTATGCCGGCAATGTTCAACAGCGACACCATCACACTCGGTATGGTGAACCGGGGCAAGTCGCTGCAGGATGCCCGCTCGGGAAGCGTGAACGGGTGTGTGTCACCCAACTGCGACGGCAAAGACAGGATGGCGTCTTCGGGGTACTTCAACCTCGCCAAGTGTTTGGAGTTGGCGCTGAACGACGGTGTCGAACGGTTGACGGGGGAGCGTGTGGGTCCCAAGACGGGCGACCCGGCAAAGTTCGCGTCGTTCGACGATCTGGTCGATGCGTTTCGGAAGCAGGTGAAGCACTTCGTCGAGCTGAAAATCAGATACGACAACACGATGCGCGACATATACGCCACCTACTGCCCGGTGCCCTTTACGTCCGCCGTCATCGACGATTGCATCGAAAAAGCGCTCGATTGGCACAAGGGTGGCGCCCGTTATAACCAGGCGGTCATATCCGGCGTGGGTGTTGGCACGGTGGCCGACTCGCTGGCGGGAATCAAGAAGCACGTGTTCGAAGATGGGTCCTTCACCATGGCCCAGCTGAAACTTGCGCTGGACGACGATTACGAAGGTCACGAAACAACCAGGCAGGTGTTCATCAACAGAACGCCGCACTACGGCAACGACGACGATTACGCCGATGACCTGGCGGTGCTTACACAGCGGATATTCTGCGACGAGGTGGAGAAGCACCGTGACATCCAGGGGGCGAGGTACTGGGTGAACCTGTTGCCCACCACCGCACATATTGCTCTAGGTGCGGTGACCGGCGCGACACCCGACGGTCGGCACGCAAAGCGTTGGCTGTCGGAAGGGGTTTCGCCGGTTCAGGGCCACGACCGAAACGGGCCGACCGCATCGTGCCGGTCGGTGGGTAAGCTAGATCACGCGCGGTGTAACGGCACTCTGCTGAACGTCAAGATCAACCCGCAGTGCCTCGAGTCTCGAGAGGATCTTCACAAGGTCGCGGCGCTCATCCGCGGTTATTTCGACCAAGGCGGGCACCACATCCAGTTCAACATCGTGGACCGAGCGATCTTGGAGGATGCTCTTGAACACCCCGAGGAACACCGGGATCTCCTGGTCCGTGTTGCTGGATATTCCGACTACTTTGTGGTGCTCGGCCCGGACATCCAGAAGGAGATCCTCTCCAGAACGGAACACAACCTGTAGTGATTCCATGATCGAGGGATGGATATGGGACATCAAGAAATATGCGCTTCATGATGGCCCCGGCATTCGCACCACCGTCTTCTTGAAGGGGTGCCCGCTGCACTGCCTCTGGTGCTGCAATCCGGAATCGCAGGATTTCTCGCCGCAGATAATTTGGGATGATGAGAAGTGCCTCCGCTGTGGTCTCTGCGTGGAGACCTGTCCCAACCAGGCAGTTGTTTTCGATGAAGAGGGCAATCGGGCGGTCGACACAGAGCGGTGTGAGGTGTGTGGCCTATGTGCCGAGCAATGCCCGGGTGAGGCTGCAGTGCTTGCCGGTCGCCGGGTGACCGTGGAGGAAGTCCTCGCGGAAGTCGAGAAGGACGCGGTGTACTTCAGCCGGTCCGAAGGTGGGCTTACTCTATCGGGAGGGGAGCCACTCGCCCAGCCCGATTTCGCCTACCATCTCTTGCGCGCCTACAAGGATTCGGCGCTTGGTCTCCATGCCGCGGTTGACACCTGCGGCAGCGTGCCGTGGAGCGTCTTCGAACGGATGCTCCCCTACGTCGACCTGTTCCTATACGACGTGAAGCATATGGATTCCGAAAAGCACCACGAACTGACGGGAGTGTGCAACAAGCCCATTCTCGAAAACCTCGAGCGCCTCGCCGAGACCGCCAAGGAGGTGGTCATCCGCGTTCCGTTGATTCCCGAACACAATGACGACGAGGAAAACATCCGCCGGACCGCCGAATATGTTCAGAGGCTCCCGAGGATCACTCGGCTCGACTTACTGCCCTACCACCGACTCGGCGAGCCCAAGTACCAAAGGCTTGCCGTGGCCTACCCGCTCCGTGAAACAAAAACTCAGCCGAAGGAAGAAATTGAAAGGCTCAAGGCGATCGTCGAGGATTACGGGCTGCGGGTGAAAATCGGCGGTTAATCGCTGCGCGCATGGCCCTGTCTGCGGAGTAGCAACCGCCACTTGACTCAATTCACTCCAAAATTGACTGCTAGTTGACCGCTCTGGCTTATGCTGTGATCTGACGGTCGTATGACGCCGCGAAATTAGACTAAAGCATGGTAACCACCAAAGCCGAACCAGTACCGGGAGGCTGAGATGGAGATATACACGAACGCGCCGGCCACGCTCGACTACGCCGGTACGACGCAAGTCGGAGACTTTGGTTTTGGACTGCTTCGTGTTGTTTCCGTTTGCGGGCCGGGGGTTACGGCAACCGCCCAGCTGCATCGATACACATCCCGAGGGTTTTTTGCGACCGTGCACCGCAAGAACGCGATCGCGTTCTTGGCTTTGGAGGGACTCTTGGAGAACCCGACTCTATCGGATCTCCGTGTCTGGTGAGTGAGGGGGCTCCTGGACACACGCCGCCGCAGCCAATCCGCCAATAGCTAGTTTTTTCAGCTCCGAATCCTATCTTTGCCCCCAATCCGAGTTTTTTTGCGGTCCCCATTGGCGCGGGAGGCTCCCATGTTCGTTCGGTTAGTTGTGCTGTGTTCCACTTTGGCTCTGATCACCGTTCCGGCTGCTACTCAGGACATTCACAACACGAGATTGTTGAGCGAACCCGCGATCAGCGCCTCGCACGTTGCGTTCACGTACGCGGGTGACCTCTGGGTGGCAAACCGCGACGGGGCAGGGGTGAAACGACTCACGACGCACCCGGGCACCGAAACGCGCCCGCGGTTCTCCCCAGACGGTGAGTGGATCGCTTTCAGCGGTCAGTACGACGGTAACACCGATGTCTTTCTCGTGCCTGCGACGGGTGGAGCGCCATTGCGTCTCACCTGGCATCCTTCCGCAGACCGGGTCCAGGGCTTCACGCCTGACGGCTCGGCCGTGCTGTTCACTTCCGGGCGGAACTCGTTTACCGGCGCGTACACCCAGCTCTACACCGTGAGTGTCGATGGTGGGTACCCGGATTTGCTGCCCATCCCGAACGCGGCCGAAGCGAGCTACTCGCCTGACGGCCTGAGAATCGCCTACACACCGCTTCCAGAGGTATTCCAAGAGTGGAAGAACTATCGCGGCGGCGCACAATCGCGCATCTGGATCTACGACGTAAACGATCACTCGGTCGTTGAGATTCCAACACCGGACGGCGGCTGCAACGACACCGATCCCATGTGGGTCGGAAGCACCGTATACTTCCGCTCCGACAGGGCGGGGGAGTTCAATCTGTTCTCGTTCGATCTCGGGACTCGCCAAGTGGAGCAGCGGACTCAATACAGTGATTTCCCGATTCTGAATGCCTCGGCGGGCGAGACAAACGTGATCTTCGAGCAGGCCGGTTTTCTCCACCTCAATACCCCCGCCGCAAACGCCACTGAGCAGTATGTGATCGGAGTGGCGACGGACCTGGTCGAGACGCGTGAGCGTTGGGCGAGCGGCGATCGCTTTCTGCGCAACGCCCACATCTCGCCGTCGGGCGCGCGTGCCGTGTTCGAGTTTCGCGGTGAGATATTCACCGTGCCGGCGGAGAAGGGTGACCCGCGCCAGCTCACTTTCAGTTCAACCTCGAATGAGCGATCTCCGGCATGGTCACCCGACGGCAGCTCGATCGCGTACTTCTCAGACGAGGGGGGCGAGTACCGGCTCCACATCGGACCCTCGGACGGCAGGGGAGAAGTGCGGCACCTAACGGTGGAGGGCCACGGATTCTACGAAGACCCTGTGTGGTCTCCGGACGGCGCCAAGATCGCGTACACCGACAACTCGTGGAGTATCTACGTGTTGGACGTTGAGTCGGGTCGCTCCACGCTGGTCGCGAGCGAACCGTTGTACGGGCCGTTCAAGCTCTTACGCGGCGCGTGGTCGCCCGATTCCAGGTGGCTCGCGTACACGCTGGGCACAGGCACCGGTTTCCGCCAGGTGTACCTCTACTCGATTGCAGAAGGTGAGTCACACCCCATCACCGAAGGTCTCGGTGATGTGAACGAACCGGTGTTCGACGCCGGCGGCAAATACCTCTATTTCTTCGCATCAACCAACGCCGGACCGATCCGTGACTGGTTTGCCATGTCGAACAACGACATGGAGATCTCCGGAAACCTGTATCTCGCCGTGCTCGAACACGGTGTCGAATCGCCGCTCAAAAAGGAGAGTGACGAGGAGACGCCTGCCGA
>CAYTDU010000296.1:0-6740 GCA_964436395.1 uncultured Gemmatimonadaceae bacterium
CGATCGCTGAAGGTGCCGTCTGGGTTCGGACGGCCACCACAGAACGCCATCATTGGGTATTCCATTCCTCCACCCATGCCCTCATTGGCATTCGTTGCCTTGGGATACGGATATTCGAATGCCATGCGCCCGTACGTCTTGAAAGTCTGAATGATTGCTCGCGTGGAAAGGCTGTCCCAGAGCGGAACCGCGTCCGGTGGATAGAACGAGTAGGCGTCGATAACTCGGCCACCCGGGCGGTACTGAAACCCCGCAGCGTCCCAGATGAAGGTCTTGGAGCTGATCCAAGCGAAGTCGCGAACGTCTTCAGCCACATAGTGCCACGTCAGCATCCCGCTGTTCACCGGCCTGATGTCCGGGTCCATCGCCTCGTCCGGCGATATGATGTAGCGCGGTTCTTCACTGGTTCTGGCCAGCGCCAGGCGTTCCCTCTGAGTCTCAGTGAGCACCTCTTCCGGGTTCTGCAGCACACCCGTTGCATCGACAATGTGATTCCAGGGCACCGTGAGTCTCACATCGTAGTCGCCAAACTCGAGATAGAACTCGCCGCGCCCTATGAACTGATCTGTCTGCCAGCCGTTCACGTCGTCATAGACTGAAAGGCGTGGGAACCACTGCGCCAACTGGTAAATCCACCCGTCTCGCACCAGTTCCTTGCTTCCGCGTGCCTGATCGGGCACGCGGAAGTTCCAGTCTATCTCGAACTCGGCAGACGCCCCGCTCTCGAGCGGCGTCGGCAGGTCCACGCGCATTACCGTGTTGTTGATGATATACCTGGTGTCGCGGAGCGCGCCGTTGTCTAACACCTGCACACGTGTGATGTTGTGCCCGCCATCGAACCGGTCTAACCCGAGGAACCGGCGCGCCTGCGGACTGATCTCGGTCGGCAACGCTCCCTGCATCCGGTAAGTTCTGCTGTGTTCGATGGATCGAACGTTCTGGTCGAGTTGCACCCACAGATACCGCAACCGATCGGGAGAGTTGTTGTGGTAAGTGATATTTTCGGAGCCGTAGACCTTGTGCTCGACGGTGTCTAGCCGTGCGTCGATGGAGTAGTCCACGCGTTGCTGCCAATACGAGGGCCCGGGCGATCCCGCCGCATTGCGCATGGTTGTGGGATCGGGCCAGTCGAGCGGCCTGAATATCGATTGGTTCGTGCGCGAGCTGTCGTCGTGCAACCAGTGTTGCGCTCCTAGTGCCGCCGGCACGCATGCGAACGCCAACGCCACCGGCAGGCAACGATTCAACCACCACTTCGCTGACAGTATGCTCACCATAACCTCATTTCCATAGCTCACGGAATCGGAGCGTTCCAGGTGTTGTTGTCCCGATTAATGTCTGCAAACACTTCGTCTGGATCTACAACTACTTGTACCACAGTCTTGTCGGTGAACAACCCGTAGGTAAACGTGAGCTCGTTATTGCGCCAGATATCCACAGGGAGTTTTACGACTTCGCTCGTGCCGTCGTCGTATGTGATACCCAGGTGAAGCGGCATCACAATTCCACCCTCGTTATCCACCTGTAAGCGGTAGTACCGCTGACCGCGCTCAGTGTTTCCAACCAGTTCCTCGGAGCTTTGTGACGACACCGACGCCAGCGCTTGATCGTTGTAGTGGGTCGTGTAGAACCACCCGCGCCAGAACCAGTTCAGGAGTTCGCCCGCAGCATCTTCCATTGAGCGGAAGAAGTCGGCCGGCTGTGGCTTTTTGAACATCCACTTCCTGGCATAATCCTGGAACGCCGCATCGAACAACTCCTCGCCCAGAATCTGCTCACGAAGCATGACGAGGCCCGTCGCAGGCTTGGTGTAGTTCGTTTGAAAGCCCGCCCGGTGGATTATGTCCGGCGCCGTCATGATAGGCGCCTGGTCGGGATTCCGCATATGGTTCACGATCTCCACGGCAGATCCATCCGTCGTCGGATGGTTTTCGTCCCATTCCAGCAACGTCGTGTAGTGGAGGAATGTGTTCAATCCCTCGTCCATCCAACCCCACTTTCGCTCGTCCGATGCGACTATCATGGGGAACCAGTTGTGTCCCACCTCGTGGATGGTGACCATCAAGAACCGTTCGGCCAGCTGCACCGGAAATGTGCCGTCCGGGTTGGGGCGACCGCCGCAGAACGCCATCATGGGGTACTCCATGCCCCCGCCCCGCCCGCCGTTCACATTCGTCGCCTTTGGGTAGGGATACTCGAACGCCATTCTGCCGTAGGTCTTGAATGTCTGAATGACAGCTTTGGTCGACAAGCTGTCCCACAGAGGCATTGCTTCTCGCGGATAGAAGGAGTGAGCCTCGATGAGCCGGCCACCCGGCTGATATCGGAAGCCGGCCGCATCCCAAACGAACGACTTGGAACTCACCCACGCAAAATCACGCACGTTCTCCGCGACATAGTGCCAGGTGAGTTCGCCGCTTTGGACTGGACGACTCTCAGGACTGAGCACTTCTTCCACGGGAATGATGAACATCGGCTCTTCACTGGTCAGCGCCTGGACGAGCCGATCCCGCTGAATCTGCGTCAGCACCTCCTCCGGATTCTGGAGCACACCTGTAGCATCCACGATGTGGTTCCAAGGCACTGTCAGCTTGACGTCGTAGTTTCCGAACTCGAGGTAGAATTCGCCGCTCCCGAGGAATTGATCGGTCTGCCAACCATTCACGTCGTCATAGACTGCCAGGCGCGGAAACCACTGTGCGATCTGATAGAGCCAGCCGTCGCCCACGAGTTCCTTGCTGCCGCGCGCCCGGTCCGGTACACGGAAGTTCCAGTCGATCTCGACCTCCACCGACGATTTGCTCTCGAGTGGAGAGATCAAATTCACTCTCATTTCAGTACCGTTGATCAGGTACCTGGCGTCGCGGAGAACACCGCCGTCATCAATCTGCACACGCGTGATGTTGTGCCCGCCGTCGAATCGGTCCAGACCTAGAAACCGACGTGCCTGTGGGCTGATCTCGTTGGGCAGCGCACCCTGCATCCTGTATGCCCGGCTGTGTTCAATAGACCGGACATTCTGGTCCAGCTGCACCCAGAGATACCGCAAACGGTCGGGCGAGTTGTTGTGGTACGTGATGCGCTCCGACCCGTATACGGCATGTTCCAACGTGTCGAGCCTGGCCTCGATCAGATAGTCGACCTGCTGTTGCCAATACGCCGGGCCGGGAGCCCCGGCGGCGTTGCGCATGCTCGTGGGGTCAGGCCAGTCGAGCGGCCGGAATATCGAACGGTTGGTGCGCGAACCGTCGTCGTGCAGCCAATGCTGAGCGGCAATCAAGGTTGGCGCGACCGCCAACAGCGCTACGATCGAAACCATTCGTGTCAGGATTCTTTTCATTGACTCTTCTCCAGATGCGCCTGGGGATTATCTGCTGCAGCTAGCATGCTTTGTTCTTCAGCCCGGCAGTCTCTCGAGCATCAGTGTGATCGCTATGCCACCTGTAGCGCCGGAAACGATCAACAGCCAGTCGCGTCGGACGACTTTGGCGAACTTGAACAACAGGGCGCTCAGCCCAAACAGAACCGCCACGATCAAAATCTGGCCGATCTCGAGTCCAACGTTGAATGCAAACAGTGGTAACACGATACTCTCTTCATCGCCGAGTATCGCTCGCAAGAAACTCGAGAAACCCAACCCGTGGATCAGACCGAAACATCCCGCGAATACGTAGAGTATCATGTGATGACGCTTACCCCGGACACCATCCACACTCTCGGACGCGGCCCTGCTATCGGCGATATTGAATATGCTTGTAATCAATATTGTCGTCGGAATCAGGAACTCGATCAACGCGGCGTTCACCGCCACGAGACCTAGTGTTGCAAGCGCAAGCGTGATTGAGTGGCCCAACGTGAATGCCGTGACGAGGATCAAAAGTCGTCGCCATTCGAGCAGTGAGTATGCGACGGTAAGAGCCGCGATGAAAAGTATGTGATCGTAACCGCGGATATCCGCGATATGTTCAATTCCCAATCGGAAGTAGACAACAAACTCAGATCCCATTCATACTCCGCACGAAGATGGTTGTGGCTGAATTACGGCAGCCACTCGCCGAATAGTGTTGCGTACAACATTCGATAGATATCGGTGTTGTCCACCGTTGTGGGCAAGAGACCAGCATTGAGTCCGTGTGCGCGCGCCAAGATCCCACCCATGAGATCCTCCGTGTCCGCCCAGGCAATTCCGAAGTAGTGCCGAACGCCGGACTCGTCCGGCAGCGAGACGAAGGGAAGTGACCCAGACCCTTGTGGGCCGTCCAGGGGAGCACCGTTGGCAGTGATCAGATCCAATGGCAACATGTAGTGATCCGGGTTCTTGACCGCAAACACCTCCATGCCACCGGCATCGCTGTCGCTGACCGTCATCACCATCGTGTTGGGATGCCGATCGACATATTCGAGAGCAACGCCCAAGGCGGTATCCGCTCTGGCGAGCGCGGTCAAACACCCGATCGCATTGTTGACGTTGGAAAAATTGTCCGATCCCTCTTCCTCGAGCACGACAAACAACTGTTTCTCCTTTTGCTCGAGTATTCGAAGGGACACGTCGAGCATTTCAGCCACAGTTGGCGCGGTCTCGACGTAAAGCGGTCCACCACCATACAGTTGCATCTCTTGATCGGTGCGATCGTAGAAGGTGTGCGCCGGCGCGAACAACCCGAGTACCTTCTCGGTTGAAGCAGGAAGAGCCAGCAGCTCGTCGCGCGTATAAACGATCGTGTAGCCAAGTTCCTCGGCGCGATTGACGAGATTCAATCCGTCCCTGCGAACCCCAGGTACACGGTGGCGGCCCACAACACCGTTGGGCAGCATCAACGCCTCACCACCACCCAATATGATGTCGGTTCCACTCTCGAGGATTTGCAGAGTGATGGTGTCTACTTCTGCTCTCGCTTCGGCACTGGCGACAAACACTCCGGTTCCCGGCTCGGCCAGGTGACCCGAGTTGATTAGGGCTGTGGCCATACCCGCGTTAATTGCTTCTAACATGATGCTGTGTGGTTCACCTGAAAGAGCTGTGAGCGGGGTAGTCCCATTCATCCCATATGACTCGTGAGGCACTTTCACACCGAACGCGTGAACTGTGGCTGCCCCATTTGAGGTGCTGGCAGCAGAGTTGGTCAGGTGCCCACGATACACACCCATTGAACTCATCCTGTCCCAGTTTAGTTCACCATCTGGCCCGACCGCGAGGAGCCGCGCCGCACCCCATGTGGCGACTGAAGCACCGTCGGGATGTATGAAGATCGCGTTTCCCACTTGTGCATCGTGGGGCTGTTGACTTGAAACGGGCGCCGGCAGGGCACATGCAGAGCTGAACCACAACAATGCCGTACCGACTATTCGCTTTGGATCCATGCGTCTTCCCTTCGAACGTCTGACAACGTGAGTTGCCTCGAGGCCAGAGGCCAAGCGAGGCATCAGCCTGCAGCTCAGATACGCAGCCTGAGCTGCACTCAAAGAATAGCAGGAGCCCAGCTTGCTGTCTTCCCCAATCGGTTGCATGATATCTCTGAGCTGGTATTCAATCGCCCTACCCACCAAAAAGAAGGTGACGTCAGGAAGGTGCAATCATGAAGAAAACGCTCTTATCCCTGATCCTGATGCTGATGTCCTGGGCACCATCAAGCCATGCCCAGCAGACGATGACCCCCGAGATTCTATGGTCGCTGAAGCGCGTCTCGGGTCCGGCGGTTTCACCCGACGGCAGGAGCTTCGTGTTCGGGTTGCGGGAATACGATGTTGCGGCGAATTCCGGCAGTACAGATCTCTACATTCTGTCGGTGAGCGGCGGGGAGCCAACCCGAATTACGGATATGGCTGGAACGGAATTCAACGTACTTTGGCGCCCCGACGGCGAGAAAATCGGATTCCTTTCTGCCAATAGCGGTTCCGTCCAACTCTGGGAGATGGACCCCGACGGTTCCAACTTGCGGCGGATTTCCGATATCGAGGGGGGCATCGACAACTTCTCGTACTCGCCCGACGGTTCTCACGTCGCTTTCACGCGAGACGTCAAACTCGATCGCACACCCAACGAAATCTACCCCGACCTTCCCGCGGCCAACGCCCGGATCATCGACGAGCTCAACTATCGCCATTGGGATACCTGGCACGACTACACGTTCAGGCATCTTCACATTGCGACCTACGACAACAGATCGGTCGGCGAGCCGATTGACATAATGCCGGACGAACGATTTGACACACCGCTCAAACCGTTCGGTGGTGGCGAGCAGATTGCCTGGACCACCGACGGCGGCGCGATTGCGTACTCATGCAAGAAGAAGAGCGGAACCGAGTATGCAGTCAGCACAAACGCCGACATCTACCTCTACGATCTCTCTAGCGGTGAAACCACCAACCTCACCGACGGCATGATGGGATACGATCTGGAGCCCGCTTTCTCACCCGACGGACGGTTCATGTCGTGGTTGAGCATGGAGCGCGATGGGTACGAAGCCGACAGAAACCGCCTTTTTGTGCTCGATCTACGATCCAGGAGTGCTCGCGAGTTGTCAATGGGCTTCGATCAGGATGCCGGGGGCGCTTCATGGTCGCCGGACAGCCGTGCGATCTACTTCACGAGCGATGTGAAAGGCACTGTACAGATCTACGCCGTGGACGTGGCTTCGACCACGGTCCGGCAGGTTACCGAGGGTGTCCACAACTACGGCGCGTTTGGAATTGCAAGTGAGGGAGCTGGAATGACCCTGGTGGCCTCGAGGATGTCGATG
>CAYTDU010000297.1:0-6722 GCA_964436395.1 uncultured Gemmatimonadaceae bacterium
AGTATCGTCTTCATTCAGATGATCGTCATTGTCGCGATTTTTTACTTCTTGATCATCCGGCCTAAGATGCAGCAGGAGAAGAAACACAGGGCACGGCTGGAGACGATCAAGGCAAAGGATCAGATCATCACGGCCGGTGGTATTGTGGGTGAGGTGGTGCACGTGAAGGACGATCAACTGACCGTCAAGAGCGGGGAGTCTCGTTTGATCGTTCAGCGTGACCGCGTTGCGGTCGTGCGTTCACCCGGTGAAAAGACAGAGGAAAAGGAAAAATGACTATCCGGTCGATCCACCTACTTGGATCGCCTGTACTTCGAGAGAAGTCCACAGACGTTACGGAGGTCGACGACAGCGTCAAGGAGTTGCTCCAAGACCTACTTGATACGACGTTCGCCGATGACGGACTCGGGCTCGCCGCAAACCAAATCGGCGTTGCCAGACAGGTGGCTGTGGTGGTGCATGGTGACGAGCCACCACTCAATCTTATCAACCCGCGGCTGCTCGAGAGCGACGGCAAAGCAAAAGAGGACGAGGGATGCCTTTCGATACCCGATATCTTCGCCGAAGTACCTCGACCGGCTCGAGTCGTGATCGAGACGTTGGACCTGGAGGGCAATACCGTCACAGTAGAGGCGGAGGGTATCAAGGCGCGCGCGATACTCCACGAAATGGACCACCTGAACGGTGTTCTGTTCATCGACCACCTGAGCCCGCTCAAACGACGCATGCTGCTCGGCAAGTGGAAGAAACTCCGCAAGGGGAAAGAGGGATACCTCAAACATCTCACTCCGGCAGAAGCCCGTAGTTGAGCATGCGCCTGGTCTTCTTCGGGACTCCCGAATTCGCTGTACCATCGCTTAGGGCGCTAGGAGAAGAAGGATTTGATGTAGCAGCAGTAGTTACCCAACCAGATCGGCCGAAAGGCCGACATCGCACAGAGCTCATACCATCACCGGTGAAGGTCCAGGCGTTGGAGGAAAAGCTCCCTGTCCTCCAGCCGGTGCGTCCCAATGAGCGGGATTTCCTCAACCAGCTGCGGGAACTCGCGCCTGATCTCGGCATCGTCGTGGGATACGGGCATATCTTGAAGCCAACGTTGCTCGAGGTGCCGGCGCTAGGCTTGATCAACGTGCACGCCTCGCTGCTTCCGAAGTTCCGCGGTGCTGCACCGATCGAACACGCGATCTTGAACGGTGCAGACGAGACAGGTGTTTCCATCATGCAGCTCGACGCGGGAATGGACACGGGTCCGGTGTACCTGCGCGTAACCACGCCGATCGCGCCTGACGAGAACGCTGGTGAACTCACTACCCGTCTTGCCGAGCTAGGAGCACTGGCCCTAATTGAAGCACTCTCTCTGATAGCATCCGGCGCAGCCGATAGTGAGCCGCAAGATGAATCTGCGGCTTCCTACGCACCCAAACTCACGATCGAGATGGCCAAAATCGATTGGACGGATTCCGCCCAGACGATATCACGGCAGGTTCGCGCGCTCGATCCGAGAGTGGGAGCCCGAACGTCGCACAGGGGGCGAATGGTGAAGTTGTTTGGCCCTCGGCCGGCAGATGTTTGGGCAAAGGACAACACACCAGGCGAGATAATCGAAGCCGACCCGGCGCTGGTTGTGGCAACCGGATCCGGCGCTCTTCAATTCCTCGACGTGCAGCCAGAAGGCCGCCAGCGAATGGCCGCAACGGCATGGATACGTGGTAGAGGTGCGGTAAAGGGCGAATGCTTCGTATGATGAACGACAATGTGACGATCAATGACAATGGCGGGGAACGAGGGTCCGCCCGCGGCTCCGGCTTGATCAACCCTTTCAACACCAGAACCATAGTGCCGTTTTCTCCCATAACCGGCACACTCGGCTAGGTGGTTCAAGGTGCGATCGCTCGACGAGCGGCCCTGGAGATACTCCGCCGCTTACGTGCCGGCGCGACATTTGAGCTGGCCCTTACTACTGCGACACGAGAAATCGAAGATCACGACCGGCGCCTAGCGCACGAAATCTCCGCCGGCGTGCTGCGAAGCCGCTCCGACCTCGACACTCGCCTGTGTGAGTTGGTATCGGGCAAATGGGAAAAAACAGCCCCAGACCTCCAAGATCTGCTACGGATTGGGCTCTACCAAATGAAGTTCCTCGATCGGGTGCCCGATTTCGCCGCCGTTCAAGCCACCGTGGAGGTCGCAAAAAGTGTCGTGGGTAAAGGTGGTGCCGGTCTCGTGAACGCGGTGCTCAGGCGTGCAGCCAGGGGAGATTTGACCACAGAGCGCACTGAGCCCGTTGAAGAGCCAAAGCAACTCGCCGAGGTCTACTCACACCCTGATTGGCTAGTGAAGCGTTGGGTGCGGCATCTAGGAACTGAGAGCACGCTGGCATTGCTCCAGCACAACAACCGCAAGCCTGCCCTGGTAGTTCAACCTGTGATGTGGAGCCCTGAGCGACTTCGACAGCAGTTGTCCGAACGAGGGACCAGTTGGTCGGAGGCACCGTTTGGCGCGGGATTCGTAGTTGAGCACGAAAGAGTGGATGAGCTACCTGGGTACAATGAAGGCTCGTTTATTGTACAGGACGCCGCTCAGCGTAAACTGTTGAAGCATGCGCAAATTCCAAAAGGAGCATTGGTCTGGGACGCATGCGCATCTCCTGGCGGCAAAGCGGCTATACTCAGTCTTCGGGGCCCCGTGGTGGCGTCGGACCTTCGTGCCGAACGAATGGCGCGCTTGCGCGAAACGTTGAATCGCGTTGCTTCCAGTGTATCGGTGCTCCGAGCAGATGCGCTGCGCCCACCGTTTGCGAGAGAGAGCGTGCCTGTAACATTGATCGATGCACCTTGTTCAGCCACAGGGACATTGCAGAGACACCCGGATGGCCGGTGGCGACTGTCGGAGAAGAAGATCATTGCGGCGGCACGATTTCAGGCGCAACTGTTGAGGGGTGCTGCGCAGGTAGTGCACAAGGGAGGTTTGTTGGTGTATATGACCTGTTCACTGGAGCCAGAGGAGAACAGAGAGTTGATAGACTCGTTCCTCGATGAACATTCCAACTTCAAACGAGATGGGGACGACTTTTTTCTGTTTCCGCCTGACGCAGGGACTGACGGTGGATACGTCGCTCGCTTGAGACACGACTCATGAAATTTCGAAGACACGGCTCTCGTGGATTTCGCTTGGATTCGGTCCTTGGCTGGATCGGTGGCATTCCCGCTCGACTCAACCTTTCCAGGCTGACTAGAATTGTGGGAGAGTGGGTAGGTCCGGTAGGCGGAAAACGGCGGTCGCGCCTTGTGACCGCAGCCGCTCTCATTACCTCCTTCCTCGTGGGATACGTCGTGGCCGCAACCATGCTCTTTCCGGCTCCGATCTTTCCGCGTTCTCAAGATGTGCCGCGGCTGCTCGGTATGTCCCTATCGGAGGCTCGAGAAGAGCTCGACAGGCTTGGACTCGCCGTTGCGGACACGGAGTTCGTAAGTCATCCCGAATACGAGCAGGGCCGCGTCGTGTGGCAGGATCCTCCACCGGCGGTGGCCGTACCAGAGGGAGCGCGAGTCACTCTATCGGTGAGCAGAGGACCTCACCCCGTTCAGGTACCCGACGTGACAGGCTACGAGCGGGACGTCGCTATCCAACTGATCATCGCCGCCGGTCTCACCGTGTCTCGTGTGGATACCGGCCTCGCACCGGCTGACCGTGGCGTTGTGGTGAGCTCAAACCCAACTGCCGGTGGTAGTCTCAATCCGGGCTCAGGTGTTGGCCTGTTCGTGAGCGTCGGAACCGCGACGATTAGAATTCCAAACGTGATCGGACTGACGGTGGATGAAGCCAGCGTTGTTTTCGAGGAAGCGGGCCTGATACTGGGCACGGCACGAACCAGAACGACAAACAACCACGAACCTGAATTGATATTCGAGCAATCCCCCGCGGAGGGAACACTGAGCGCTCCCGGGGCAGCAGTGAACGTCACAGTGGCACGAGGAGGCTGATTGTGAGTCAGGATGTGTGCATCGCTCCCAGCGTATTGAGCGCGGATTTCGGGAGGTTGGCGGAGGAAGTCGCGGCGGTGGAGGCGGGCGGGGCAGATTGGATTCACGTTGACGTGATGGACGGGCACTTTGTGCCGAACTTGACGTACGGGGCGGACATTATCTCCGCGGTGAGGCGCTCGACAAGCCTTCCCGTGGACGTGCACCTGATGGTCGACCGACCGGAATTCTACATCGCCCCCTTCGCCGATGCCGGCACTTCCCTGTTTACATTTCACCCTGAGGCGACGCACCATGCTCAACGGCAGCTCGAACAGGTACGGGCGTGCGGAATGCGGGCAGGACTCGCTCTGAACCCGGGAACACCAATGGGCTATGTCGATGAAGTAATCGACGACATCGACTTATTGTTGATAATGACGGTGAACCCAGGATTCCCTGCTCAGCGTTACATACCTGCAGCAACTTCGAAGATCGCGCGTGCTCGACGCGTGCTCGACGCAGCAGGATCAGCGGCACGTCTCGAGGTCGACGGCGGCATCAACCGCGATACTATAACAATGGCATATGAAGCCGGCGCTGACACGTTCGTTGCCGGCTCAGCGATATTCAAGTCGGATGATCCAGGTCGAGCAGTACAGGAACTCAGGGAGGTTTGTGTAGGAGCCGCATGATGAGCCCCAAGACACGAGTGAAGTTGTTAGCCACAGTTGGAGGTTCCGTGGCGATCGTGGGTGCAATAGTGGCTGGAATGGCGCTCACGGACGACGTGAGGCCGGTACGCCCGGGCAGTGAGGCACCCGGGTTCTCGGCGGTGGACCTGGCTGATGGTGATACCGTGTCGCTGCAACGTTATGAAGGACATGTGATCCTACTCAACCTCTGGGCCACATGGTGCGCGCCGTGTGAGGTTGAGATGCCCTCGATGCAACGACTTCACGAACAACTCGGACCCAGCGGTTTGAAGATTGTGGCGGTGAGTGTCGACACCCAGAAATCGGCTCTCGTGGCACAGTGGGTGAACCAGCGAGGGCTCACCTTTGATGTTCTGCACGACAGAAGCGGGAAGATAATGACCGACTACCAGGCGACAGGATGGCCTGAGAGTTTCATTGTCGACAAAGATGGAGTGATCGTTAGGAAGATTTGGGGTCCCGCCGAGTGGGACGATCCAGCTGAAGTGGCAGTGTTCAGACGTCTGCTAGGACTTCCGGAAACTGCCGGCGAGGGGTAATGGCACGTCCTGACTCCCACATGGCGATCTTCCTGAAGGCAGGAAGACTGGTATTGGCCAACTGGCCGATCAAACTCACGGCGTTGGTGCTAGCGGTCGTCCTCTGGGCCGTGGTCACGGCTGAGGAAACGACGACCCAGCTAGTGGACGTCACGCTCGTGGTACAACCCCCTGAGGGACGTGCGGTGGTTGGGGATCTACCCGCCGTACAGGCGCGATACCGCGGGACGCAGCGCGAGTTGCTCAAGCTCCTGCCAAGTCCGCCTGTGATCCGGAAAGACGTGCCCGCTACCACGGGCTCGACGTTGGAGATCAGACTCGCGCCCGAAGATCTCGAGGGAGTGCCAGATGCAGACGTGATGGCCCTCGAAGTCTTACCTGACTCGATTGTGGTGGTCCTGGATGACATCCACCGAAAGTCGGTGCCGGTCGTATCGCGCGTCGCACTTCGCCCTGATTCGGGTCACGAGGTATTCGGGAGCATAAGGATCTCTCCCAGCACAGTTACGGTTCAAGGTCCAGAGGCTCTGGTGGAACCCATCAGAAGCGTCTCGACGACGGTAATGATGAGGACCGGACTAACGGATGACGCTGACTACACCGTACCGATAGACACCACCGGGTTCGGCCTCGTGACCGTGAGCCCTGAGCAAGTGAGAGTAATGGCTGACATAGGTCCCGTATCTACTCACGTGCTCATGGGAGTGGCGGTACGTGTTGAAGGAGCCGGCGGTCCCTGGCAGAGTGCTACGTCAGCCGTGTCCGTGACCGTGAGGGGACCGGCGGCACGCGTTAGGAGATTCACACGCGACAGTGTCAGGGTGATTGCCCGCCCTACCGGCAACAGCGAAGAACAACACGTTCCGCTCGAGGTTATCCCTCCTGCAGGAATCACCGGAACGGCGACCCCGGATAGCGTCGTCATCCGGAGGCCGCCAGGTGGCTGATGTCCTACTCGGCATCGAGACATCGTGTGACGAAACATCCGCTGCAGTGCTGGTACGCCAGTTCGATGGGAAAGGGCCGAGATTAGCTAGCCTGGTCATTCTCTCGCAAGATGTTCACAGGATCTACGGCGGTGTCGTACCGGAACTCGCAAGCCGAACACACCTGACTGCAATCGACCCAGTCGTGCGGCAAGCACTAGATACGGCCGAAGTCTCGCTAGGAGATGTTGACGCCATTGCGGTGACGGCTGGGCCGGGACTGGTGGGATCTTTGATGGTCGGCGTGTGCTACGCAAAGGCCCTCGCTGCGATTGGTGGGCGGACTCTCATTGGTGTTCACCACCTGGAGGGCCACCTATTTGCAAGCGTGCTCGAAGATCCCTCGGTGCAACCACCGTTCGTGGCGTTGATTGTCTCAGGTGGCCACACACTACTCCTGGACGTTCCCGAATGGGGCCACTACCGCCTGCTCGGGGAGACGCGTGATGATGCGGCCGGCGAAGCTTTTGACAAGGTCGCAAGCATGCTGGGACTCGGGTATCCAGGGGGACCGGAAAT
>CAYTDU010000298.1:0-6706 GCA_964436395.1 uncultured Gemmatimonadaceae bacterium
CCCACCACAACCAGAGCCCAGGACGGACTCTCTCATACGGATTATCTCCTCCTCGACGAATTCCCTGAGCCCGTCGAACCGGTAGTCGTATTCAGTTTCCGGGCCGCCGGGCGGTTGCCGTACGAGAACCGCGGGCTCGACTATGTCGTAGCAGTCACATTCTTCGACCGTCCTGGTGTTCCAGTGTACCCGCCATGTTTCTCCGGCATGCGAGTCTCCCCAGCGACGACCGAGCACCGCACGTTCGATTCGGTCTCCGCCTCGGTCGGTGAATACGACAACGCCTGAGGTGGTGCCGAACTCTCCTTCACCAAACGGATCCGGGATCGCCCCACGCATGACGTGGATCCACATGTCGATGTCGTTGTTGCGCATCACCACTGGGAGGACGAGATCGAACTTCTCGCGACGGATTTGGTTGTTCCAGTCGGTCAGACCGGCCTCCTGCTGAGCTTGCGCCACTGTGCCGACAATGAGGGAAACAAAGACGCCGAGGAATACTACGAAGCGGATGTGCGGTGTCATCAAGAACTCTCCTTCGACAAGACAGGTCGATGTGCTTCCCACCACCGCCGCGCATCGTCTTTCTCCCAAGGCCGCTCGAGAGGAATTTTGTGCAGTTCTGAAGACAACTCTTCAGCACTGCTTGGACGGTTCGCTGGATCCTTCTCTAGGCACTTCATGACTAGTGCATCCAGCTCGGATGGTATGGTTAGCTCGGTTTTTTGGGATGGTGCTTCTGGAGTTTCGTTCACGTGTTTCATCAGGACCTGCATTGGCGAGTCTGCCGTAAAGAGCATCTTGCCGGTCAAGAGCCAATAGGCGACGCAGCCAAGCGCATACAGATCGGCTCTACCGTCAATATTCCCGTCGCCCAGCGCCAGCTCAGGGGGCATGAACCCAGGCGTTCCCATGACCACCTCTTGCTGCGTGAGCTGGTGTGCGTTTGCCTCCCGGGGCCTGACCTCCTTGACCAGGCCGAAGTCGAGCACCTTTACGAAATCATCGTCGTTTCCGTAGCGGCACACGAACAGGTTGGCGGGCTTGATGTCGCGGTGAATGAGACCGATGTTGTGTGACTCCTGCAGCGATTGGCAGACCTGATCCAATATGTGGATCACTCGGCCTGGCTCCTGAGGACCGTAATCTTCAACCAGGCTCGCGACGTCGAGGCCTTCGAGCAGCTCCATAACGTAGTAGAAGGCACCGTCTTCTGTGCGTCCGAAATCGTAAAGTTCAACGGTGTGTGGCGACCTCAGGCTCGCCGTCGCCTGGGCCTCCTGTTCAAAACGTGAGAGGATTGTCTGAGCGTTGGCAGTGTTCTGTGCGAGTGCTTCCGGGTGAATGAGCTTCACTGCGGCCGGTCGAGCGAGCATGCTGTGCGAAGCTTTCCACACCTCTCCCATGCCGCCTCGGCCAAGGCGCTCCTCGAGCAGATAACTTCCGAGGCGGCGAGCCCTGGTTACCTCCACGTTCAACCCATAGATGATACGCGAAGCGAAATAGGCCAAACCGGCAGCGAGCAGCGGTTGTATCGCAACCTCGAAGTGTTGGGGATCGCGCGGAATGGAGAGGGTGAACCACATGATCAACACGGATATCGGCTCAGTGCACGCCACGATCAGTGAAACGATGAGCATTCGCCGAGGCGGGTACGGTACTATCAGCGGAAACAGGATTATCACCGGTGTTACCCAGCTCAACTCGGCCATTCCACCGTGTTCCGCGTAGTTGCCCATGTTCGTACCGATGGCTGCGCCGAGGCAGATCCAAAACTCCAGGAATAGGCCTAAGTGCAAAACGAGTGAGTTGCTGTAACGTGGAGTTCGGGCAAGCCACCAAACCACTGCCGCCACGGTCGCATTAGCACCGAATACGAGTAACTGCCTGAAGTAGGATCCTCGGTCCAACAAGCCCATTGCTTCCCACGCAAGCGTATAGGCCACACCAATGAGCGACATGACCGTCATGGCTACGGCGAACCATTTGACTCTGGCGCGGGCTTTGTTGAGAAGCTCCGGTGCAAGACCGAAGCTGAAACCCTTGCTCGACCTATCGGCCGAGGCTGTGTGGCGAAATACGGTTGGTGGTGAACTCGTCATAGCGATGACATTTCTTCCGTTGCGTTGACGCCGGTTTCACAACATTACGGATAATACCGCCGGGTCGCAAAACTGATATTGCACTCAGGGTGCTTTCAGGATTGGTTTGAAGTCACGGCCCCGATCGACTCGCCCCAGTCACAGAGAGTGATAGCGATGAGAACACGACATGCAATATTGCCCGCAATCGTTTTTTTATGCTTGTGCTCCGGCGCCGCTCTGGCTCTTGGACTCTACGTACCTCACCTCTCACGTCAGATGGAGCGCAGCGGTCTGTTCGAAACCATCGAGCCGTTCAACAGCTACGGGCACGTCTACGACTCCAACAACATCGAGGCCATGCGGCCCCGCGTGATGGGCACACACGGTGTCGTGGCGACGGGGCACTATCTGGCCACTACGGCGGGTGTTGAAGCCCTGAAGGCGGGCGGCAATGCCTTTGACGCTGGAGTCACTGCCGCGATGATTCTGAAGGTCACAAAGATGGGATACGCCGGGTGGACCGGGGTCGCTCCTTTGATTCTGTACAGCGCTGAAGAGGACCGAGTCGTCACGCGGGTCGGGGCAGGGACGAGCCCCGCCGCGGCGACACTGGAACATTTCCTAGAGCACGGCAAGACTCCGATCAACACTGCACTCCTGCCCGCGGACGTGGACGTGTGGTTGGCGGCGCTGGAACGGTACGGCACGATCAGCTTCTCCGAGGCCGCGCGGCCGGCGCTAGAGGTCGCAGAGACCGGTTACCACCTCTACAAGATGCAGAAGTGGTTGTTGGACGATCAGACCGACGGGGTTCTGCGATTCCCGTACAACCGTGAGTTCTGGTTCCAGCACGGAGTGGGAGAGCAGCGGGTCGGCGACCTGATGGTCAATCGTGATCTCGGCAGGCTAATCAGGTACATGATGCAGGCCGAGGAAGATTTGCTGGCTGTAGGCGGAGGACGGTCTGAAGGAATTATGGCTGCACGAGATGCGTTCTATACAGGCGACCCCGCGAGAGCCGTGCACGAGTTCTTCCAGGAACACGGTGGTTTGGTGACGTATGACGACATGGCCGGATATGAGGGAAAGTGGATGGAGCCGCTGCGCGCATCGTTTCAGGGGCACGACGTCTATGCGGCTGATGGTTGGTCGCAGGGCCCGCGGATGATCTTGATCCTGAACATGCTGAGTGGAGTCGATCTGAGGTCATTGGGCTACAATACCGCTGAGTACATTCATCTTCTCTCACAGGTAATCAACCTGGCGATGTCGGACAGTCACAGGTGGGTGGGCGATCCCGACGTCGTTGACATCCCGACGTCTCTGTATTCACCGGAATACGCTACAGCGAGATTCGAGTTGATCGACGAGCAGCGTGCTTTTCAGGACATGCCGCCGTGGGGCGACCCGATAAACATGGCTCCGATCGCTGCCGATGCACCAGAGTTTTTTGGGGGAGGAGACGGAGGAGGTGGAGGCAGCGATCCCGGCTCGTTCGACACATCGTCACTCAATGTGATGGACGGCGACGGCAACCTCTTTTCAATGACGGAGAGCGACGGTCATCTCAGCACACCGATGATCCTGGGGTGGGGATTCGGACTCGGTGCTCGAATGGAGCAGTTCAACCTGGATACGACGCTGGCGAACGTGATGGCGCCTGGCAAGCGTCCGCGCAACACCAACAGCCCGCTGCTCGTTATGAAGGACGGCCAGCCGTTCATGGGGCTGTCTACTCCGGGAGGAGACCAGCAGGTTCAGTCGCTCCTGCAGGTCTTCCTGAACGTCGTCGTCTGGGGCATGTCACCTGAGCAGGCCCTCGACCAGCCAAGGTTTGGCAGCTACAACTTCCCGGGCACTGGTACCGAGGTGAATTTGAATCCTGCGGTGCTGAAGGTGGAAGACCGGATCCCATCAGAGACTGTCGATGTTTTGGTGCAAATGGGCCACGATGTTCAACACTGGGGGCTCTGGAACTGGCACGCGTGCGCACCAACCGTTTCGTACAGAGATCCGGAGACGGGCGTCTTGATCGCTGCCGGGGATGTGAGGAGGGAGACGTCGGCGCTGGGATATTAGCGTATTAGCGCTCACGAACTGTCTGAACACGGAGAGATTTCTGCGAAGCCGAGGTAGCCCCCGAAGCGGGCATTAGGTTTCTTTTTAACCTACAGCCCGCGGAGGGGGACTGCCTCGGCGGAGCACCCATCCGGAGACTACAGCCCGCAAAGGGGGATGCCCCGGCGGAGCATTGCGTCTACGGAACTTGAATATGGTCTCCAAAGAACACTGCATTCAGGAACAACTTGTTCGTGCCGCGCCAGTATCCACGGAAGTTCGTGTTGTCCACCAGCAGAACGACGGTGCCTCTTCCGAGCTGGTCGGCCATCACCGATGGCGAACCACGCAGCCACTCCCGGTTCTGGTTGGATATGTACCCGGCCAACCAAGGATCGTCGTCCACCAACTGAGCCACCGTGCTGTATTCACTCTCGCTCGGCGCAAAGAAGTAGGTGTGATCGCGCCAGACCGGTAGGAACCGGCGCTGGTATCCGAATCCGAGCGGGTGTGTCAGGTCGAGATCGGCCTCCCAGATCGAACCGCCGATTCCCTTTGCTCCCTCGAGGTCATTTGCGTCAGCATAGTCACGGCGTGCGGTGGCTTCGTCTGCATCCTCATCTTCGTTTTCCGCGGGTTCTCCGATCCCAGGCTCGGCGATGTTGGGAGTGAGACCGTTTTGCGTAGCCCAAACCGCTGCCTGCCTCTGCGCGATCAAAGTCCCCCCACCTCGGATCCAATCTTTCAGGTCGTCGAGCCGGTCACCTGAGAGGGCACTGAGGTCTCCGGATACAAGCACGAGCACATCGTAGTCCGACCAAACGACGCGCCCCAGATCGGTGACGTCCACCTTGGTCATCGGCATCGCGATCCGTTGATCCATCAGGTGCCAGACCTGCCCGGCCTCGTAGGAAGCTAACCCCTCGCCCATGAGCATCAGTACTCGCGGTGCCCGCACCGGCATGAAGTTCCCACTGCCAAGATCGATCCCCTCCACGGACATTCCGGTTACGGCACTGTGGACCGGGATGTTGGCCTCTCTGGCTGCTGCCGTGACCGCGGCGTGCAGCGAGTCGGGATCCAGGTCCTGATTGCCCACCGGTATCGAGATCGTACCTCGAGGGAACGACATATCTCCGTTTGTCGTACGAGCGGTGAAGGGCTTGAACGCCGCTTCAGCACGTACGCCGGCAGCCTGCATTGCATGCAATGCACGAGGCGCCGCCGAGTTGCTCCAGTCCATCAAGTATGCAATCGAACTGCGTGCTACAGGTCCGGCGCTCTCGAGTGTGGGCACCTCTGTAACCCGATCACCCATGGGGAGGCGGCCGTTTGTGATCGCGTGGTCCGGCATGCCGTATGCGAGGCTGACAGTCCACGCTGACACGTCGTAGAAGACGCTGTCCGCGAAGGTCCCGGCGCGCTCGAAGATCGAACGTGCCAGACGGTACATCGGCTGACTGGCGGGCACGACCCAGGCGTGTCCCGGCTCGAAGTTCACTCCGTTTCCTCGCTGCGCGGAACTCAGTTCGTAGACCTCGATGCGGTGCCAGAGCAGGAAGTCGAGGAACTCCCTGTTGAGTGTCGGGTCGTGAGGGTGCCCGAACACCCACCCGTCTGCTTCGTATTCGTCACCCTCTGATATAGCTGTCGCGTAAAACTCACGCTGATATTGCTGGAGAGTCTCGCGGTTATCGATTGCGCCGCGAACCGTGGCCATGCCGGTGCGAAGCTGGTTTCTAATGGTGAAGGCGAGTGTGACTTCGCCGTGGTGCGTGCTCTTCTGCACAAAGCCGCGCGAGCTTGCCTGCTCGAATAGCACCGCCATGCCGCCCAGGAATGCTGGGTATGACGATCCGTACCCGGGATAGAACTTGTCGAACACCTCCTTGGTGTAGTAGTACGAGCCGATTTCGTCTAATGCGTCGGCCCAAAGTTCCGTGAAAATGAGTGTGATATCCGTGAAGAGGCGCTCCGGTAGCAGCGGGTTCCAACCTACAACCGGCTCAGGCGGCTCGAAGAAATAGGAGCTGCTCGTTCCCATCTCGTGATGGTCGGTCACCACATTGGCCCGCCACTTGTGATGGAAATCGACACGCGCCCGGCTCTCCGGGTTCACCAGCAGGTACCAGTCACGGTTTAGATCGAACCAGTAGTGGTTGGTGCGTCCGCCCGGCCACGCCTCGTTGTGTTCCCTGTCGAGGGGGTCGGCCACGAACGGCTCAGCCCGGTTCATGTTGGTCCACTGAACGAACCGTTCCCGACCGTCGGGGTTCAAGGTGGGCTCGATGTTGAAGACGCCCTCGTTCAGGATGCGTTCGTGGTCCGGGCCGGTGCCGGCAACGAGCCAATATGCCATTAGCAGAGAGGACTCAGCCGCCGAGTTCTCGTTACCGTGAATGTTGTAGCCCAGGTGCGCGATAACCGGGATGTCGCCGCTCGGCGTGGCTCTCGGTTCCAGCGATGCGAGGTGCTCCTGCCTGATGGCTTCGAGTCGAGCGTGGTTTGCGGGCGATGTAACGGTCAAAACCGGCATCGGCCGATGTTCGTAGGTTTGCCCGATC
>CAYTDU010000299.1:0-6687 GCA_964436395.1 uncultured Gemmatimonadaceae bacterium
CGCATCGTCAGGCGGGATAGAACCTGCTAAAGAGAGTGATCCCGCCGTTGTGGGTAAATCGTGGGTGTCGTAGTTGTCCTTCACGATCATCGGTATTCCGTGCAGCGGGCCGACCATACCCGACGCGGCAAAGATGCTATCCAACTCCCTGGCTCTCGCCATAGCGTTGGGGTTGATCGTGATGATTGCATTGAGGGCGGGACCGTCCTTGTCGTACGCATCGATACGATCGAGGTAGAGCTGAACCAAATCTTGAGCAGTCAATTCACCCGCGTTCATCGCCGCGTGAATGTCGGCAATTGTTGCCTCTATGACGCCAAAACCCGAACGACTGCCATGTGTATCTTGGGCATTGGCAGCTGGATGATCAACAAGCCCGAGGAAAACGAATGGCACCACCACTGCTCGCGATATCCGTCCGCTCATGATCTTCTCCGATCGACGTCCTGGTGTTGTGCTCACCGCCTGATCTGACTCAACATCGCAACCGGCTCGCCCTCACTTACGGGCGGAGTGCCTACCACGTAGTTGACAACTCCCGCAAAAGGCGCCGTGATCTCCTGAATGGTATGTCCAAAGAAGTCGGCCAGTACTCCCAACACACCTCCCTCTGCGATCACATAACCGTCCCGGACTTTGGCTGTGAACATGCCGGTTGCGGGGCTCGTGACCACTTGGTAGTTCTCAAGCCACACAACCTCGCCGACGCTGTCGACGGTACCTTCCACCATCTCCAAATGTCTCATCAAGCTCCAAACGCCGCGCTCGGCCATGTCGACCCACATTGGATCGTTCGAACCAAGCTGTCCTGTCTCGGTTGTGATGGCTGGAATGCCTCGGTCCAAGGCTGTTTTGTCGGTGTAAACGGAAGGCCCAGTGTTTGTGCGAGCCCGGTCTATGACGATGTGATCAATACCGAAAGCCACGGCCATGCCTCGGATTGCCTCGTCTAGACCCTCGTTACCCGTAACAGCCATGTACAGGTACGGTCGCAGTGCTTCGTTGCCATCGCCACCGTGCATGTCGACCAGGTAGTCAGCGCGTTCAATCACTTCGGTCGTTATTGCGTGAGCGATCCGTTCGCAAACACTACCATCCGGTGCACCGGGGTAGGCTCGGTTCAAATTCTTTCCGTCGATCGGGCTGTAATAGACCGTCCGTCCCAGGAACGAAGGCATGTTTGCCACATGAACGACTATCACTGTGCCATCGAGACGCGCCGGGTCGAGATCCCTGCGCACGTTCTGAAGTGCCGTGATCGGCGGGTACTCATAACCGTGTGTTCCCGCAATGAGTGCGAGCACCGGCCCCGGTCCTGAGCCGTGGATTACCGTAATGGGGATCCGCGTACCTTCGTCGATTCCAGCAGGCACTTCCAGGTACCCGGACATCTTCTGGCCGGCATCAGCAGAGATACCGCCAACACTGAAGGTGGGTGTGCGTTGTGCAATTACAGAACATGGCACGGTAAACAGCAGAGATAGCCCAAAGAACGTCTTCATGGTCACACGCACAGGCTCTCCTGGCGAAAGAGGTAGCGACAAAGATGCTCATCCAAGCTGTGGCGCGGGAGGGGTAAGTTCAGCAATATCGCTTGACATGTGGGAACCATGCAGTCTAGTTGCTAATCGGGGACTCGGGTACGCATGCAACAGGTGCCGTTTGCGAAACCCGACACGGTCTGAACAATAATCGTGAAGCGGGGCATCTTAGATGAGCAAAGCCAAAGTGTGTGAACTCAGCAGACGGCGATTCATCAATACCATATCGCCGCTAGCAGTTGGGTGTCTGGGGATTCCGACGGTAGGGAGGCGGTTGATCGCGCAGGGGAAACCGGGTTTCTGGAGCGAGTTCACCGCTGCAGAGCGGCAGGCCATCGACGGTTCCGTCATGGCGCAAGACCTGAACAACTTCGTAGGACACGGTTATGGCTGTGCGGAGTGTGCACTGATCGTGGGCTTACGGTACTTGGGTGAGCCGGAGGAGCGCTTAGGTGCTGCCGCGGTCTTCAGTGGTGGGTTTGGCAAAGGTGACCTGTGCGGGTTCTTCACTGGTTCTATGATGGCGATCGGAATAGCTGCTCGGAAGCTCCACGACGACCGCACGGCCATGAGGGAGTTCGCGGCCCCACGTCGCGATGAGTTCTGGGATTGGTGGCATTCTCGCGGACCCCTGCATTGCGAGGATCTCAGAGAACTGTACGCCGGCCCAGAACAGTTCTTGCGGATGGCGCAGAGAACCGCTGTTAAGGTCGAGGAACTGATAGCGCCCGCTCGTTAGCGGGCGCCTAGCTCTCTGATTTCTTTCTTCTTGCGATATCGCCCAGAGTCGTGTTTGAGAGGTGTGCCTCGATCTGCTGGGGAATGGTTTCCAACAGATCGCCAAACAAGCAGTCACCAAACTCACATTCGTCTTTGTGCAATAAACAGGGCTCGTGCCTGGAGATCGGACCGTCAATAGCCTCGTAAATCTCGAGCAGAGTGATCGACTCCGGCTCCTTTGCCAGCACGAAACCACCTTGAGGGCCACGGACCGACCTCAGGAATCCCGACTTGTTGAGTCTCTGGAACACCTTGCTGAGGTGTGCTTCGGAGAATCCGAAAGACTCTGCCACTTTTCCGGTTGATATCGGCTTCGTCTCTTGTCGAGTTGCAAGGTAAGCGAGGGCATGTATCGCCAGGCTCGCCGCCTCAGAAATTGTTACGTTCACACCACCTCCCTAGTTCATACACGCATTCTTGCCCCAATAGGATACTTTGGACATGGACCTATGCGCTAGACCCATTCGTCCGAAAGTATATCTCCTTGCATTCCAACTACCGTTTGCCTAACAGGGACATTGCGTGATGCCCGCGAAACGGCCTCTTTGGCCAGACTTACCAAACCGCTGCAACACGGTACTTGCATCGTCAAAACGTTGAGGGTGTTGATTTCCGCTTCGTCTATCATCGTGATGATCTTATCCAAGTACATCTCCTGGCCCTGATCTAGCTTGGGGCATGCAATCGCCAATGCTCGACCCTTCAGATGCTTGTCGTGGAAGTTGCCCAGAGCGTAAGCAGAACAGTCGGCAGCTAGCAAAACGTCTGCTCCTTCGAGGAACGGAGCTTTGGGGGGCAGGAGATGAAGTTGCACCGGCCACTGTCGGAGCTGAGACGGTCGGCTGGCAACACCTTCAGTTGAGTGCGTGTCGTCTGTGCGGCGATCAAACTGCAGCATCTCCGCTCCCTGACACACCTTGAACGGTGAGAGCGATTGAGTCGGTGTAGCCGCATCACTCTCTCTCTGAGCAAGGTGAGCTTTCACTGCTTCTTCGTTAAACTCGTCTGCATCGCGCTCCTCGACGGTAATGGCATCCTGAGGGCATTCGCCGAGGCAAGCCCCGAAGCCGTCACACAACTCCTCGCCCAGCAGCTTTGCCTTCCCGTCGATTACTTGCAGGGCTCCCTCCGCGCAGGAGGGGATGCAGATGCCACAACCGTCGCATTTTTCGTCGTCAATTTGCACGATTTTTCGCAACGCCACGTCACATCACCTCGCTCTTTGCTGATTCGACAAAGCTGCTTCTTTTGCGATCTGGAACCTAATAGGCCGTTCAAACAAGGCTTACTACAATGCGGCACAACTAACAATTAAATAGGTACTAACTTACCACAATCTAGTGTACAGCGAAGTCGAACACAAGACAGGGCATACGCATCGCATCGTTGCTACGCGATCGTGGGCTTCATAGATTGCGCGGTGCGCGCAAAACCCTTCAAGTCCGTGCTCGACCGCTGCGTCCATTGTTCCACCGTCGCATAACACAGGCGATTGTAGAGGTGACTACCATGCAAACCACGCTTCGACGCGTATCGTTGGTTCCTCGAGTAATAGCTGTCATACTTTGCGCACCAGCTGCCCATCTTCATGCGCAGGGTGGAGGGTCGGTTTTCGAACTAGTGGCGGTAGAGGGAGAACTATCTCTCGGTGTCGAGGTCACAGGTGCCCTTTCAAGCTCCGACACTCGAGCACCAGACGATGCGTTTCTGGAGGCTTGGACCATCGAAGGGGCGCCCGGCGAATCGGTCACGATCGATCTGATTGCGGATGATTTTGATCCGTACCTTTATGTAGCAGGCCCTGGCTTCGATGGCACACTGCGTGACGACGATTCCGGAGGGGCATGCTACGCTCGGATCTCGATGACATTCCTGGAGAGAGGAACGTTTCGTGTCGTGGCAAGTTCCAACGGGCCTCGAGCAACCGGCACGTACACATTGCGAGTTTCCGACACTCCTGGGCCGACCGCCGGGTACGCGTGCGGCGGTATGAACCCTGCGATTCTCTTGGACCTCCCAGTTGGAGGTCGCACCTTGATGCTTGACGGTGAGGTCGCCGGTGCATTGGCAGCAGACAACCCGACGATCGGTACTGACGGAAAAAAGGCGGAAGCATGGCATCTCGAGGGTCGGGAAGGGGAGTCAGTCACCGTAACCCTGAGCTCGGAAGATTTTGACAGCTATCTCTATGTTGTCGGTCCGGGTTTGGGCGAAGTCCTTTACGACGATGACGGTGCGGGCAATCTCGACTCGAGAATCACTTTCACGTTTCCCACTGATGACACTTACACAGTGGTCGCTTCGTCCCTGAGTCCCGGGGAAGGGTCATACACGATTCGGGTCGAAGAAGCAGTCGGAATGAACGAGCTACCGACCGAAGATCGTGTTGTTGAAGTCGGCGGCACCGTGAGTGGCTGGCTCACCGAGTCGGATCCAATCGTGGACGACGGTCGTTACGGCCAAGCGTGGGCTCTGGCGGGTAGCGCTGGCGAAGTCTACACGATTGATCTCATGTCGGATGAGTTCGACAGCTATCTCTACTTCACAGGTCCCGGTTTCTTGAATCCGGAATCGAACGACGACGGTGGGGATGGCCTAAACTCTCGTCTCACTCTCACTCTTCCTGAAGATGGGATGTACCGCATAATCGTCAGTTCACTCAGTACGTCCAGCTTGGGTGAATTTACCCTGCGTGTGATGGCGCAAGAACGATAGTGTGAAGTTCTCTCTATGAGGTTTCTCATGAACCGCCTATGCACAATTCCGCTCGCCTTTGCGGCCGTGATATCGGTGTTGGCTCAACCCGCACACGCCCAACCGAGAGGGCGGGAACTATACGACTTGATGGCGAGGGAGCGCCTGACAACAACGACCGGCAGACCGCAAGTCGAATGGTTGTGGGGAGGACGAGGCTACTACGCATCTGCACCGGGTACTCGAGCTGGGCACGTCCAGATCGACCCACGCACCGACCAAGCCACCCCCCTGTTCGACGATCGGACATTGGACGCACTCGTTAGCCAATATGAGGAAGTGACCGGGACACAGGTTGACAGACTGCCATTCAGTCAATTCACGTTTGTGAACAACGGTGAAGCCATAACATTCACTCACGGTAGCAGCTATTTCCATTTCGACTTGCGATCGAACACGCTGCGGGAGTTGCTGAGACCTGAAGTCGCAAGACAACCGAATACTGACGGACTCATGCGCGGCATGGCGGGGAGTCAACTATGGAACGGCACATACTCTCCGGACTACTCGCAATTTGCCTACGTAAAGGGATATGACCTCTACGTCACCAATACCGATACAGGAGTGGAGAAACGCCTGAGCTTCGACGGTAACGAAGACACCTTTAACGGGCGCCCGAATTGGGTTTACCCCGAGGAATTCGGACAACGGGACGCATATTGGTTTTCACCTGACAGCAAGAAGCTCGCGTATTTCCGCTCCGACGAGAGTGCGGTGCACAAGTACCCGATCGTCCACGATCTCTCACCTGAAGCAGACGTGGAGTTGCAGAGCTATCCCAAGGCTGGAGAACCGAACCCAACCGTCGTGCTCAGAATCGTCGACATCGAATCGGGGGAAACGGTCGAGGTGCAGACCAATTCCAACGCGAACACCTACATCGTGCGTCCCTATTGGCTACCCGATGGTAGCGAAATCCTCATACGCCGCATCAACAGGCGCCAGAATGTTGTGGAGCTACTTGCGGCAAACGTGACCACGGGAATTGTAAGGACCGTGCTCGTGGAGGAAGAACCTGCTTTCGTCAACTTGCACGATGATTTCAGGTTGCTCGAAGACGGACGTCGGTTTCTGTGGAGCTCGGAACGAAGTGGCTATCGCCACCTGTACCTGTATGACTTGGATGGTAACGAGCTCGCCCAACTGACCAGTGGCGATTGGCCGGTGAACAGCCTCACCTGCGTGGACGAGAACGAGGAATGGGTGTATTTCACGGGCACAACAGAACTGGGATTGGAATCTCATTTTTTCAGGGTGAGGCTCGACGGCTCAGGATTCCAGCAGCTCACGACTGAGTCGGGATCACATCGAATCAGCATGGATCCCGCGGGCCGATACTACGTCGACTCCTATTCGTCGTTTACGACGCCGCCGACCGCGAACATTCATACCGCCGACGGTAGCCTCCTCCGCAACCTGATGACCACGGGCACCGAGCGCCTGGACGGTTTGGGATTGGAACATCCCGAGCTGGTGATCGTAAAGGCAGCCGATGGTGTGACCGATCTTCACGGCGTTTTGTTCAAACCGGCCGGGTACGACTCGGATTTGAGTTATCCGCTAGTCGTACCCGTGTACGGTGGCCCGCACTCAAAGGCGATCTCCAATAGGT
>CAYTDU010000300.1:0-6677 GCA_964436395.1 uncultured Gemmatimonadaceae bacterium
CCGCGCCCAGCCACCATGGACGGTTGAACGCTCCGGTCACGAGACCCGGCCCGAAGGACGAACGCGCCGGGCATGTGACGATCATTCGGGACGTCACCGAAACCAAACGAGTGGAAGCGTTGCTGCGCATCCAGGCCACGATGCTCTCGAGCATGGCGGATGCCGTGATTACTACCAATCCGGATTTTTCCATCACCGGCTGGAACCGTGGCGCCGAGCGGATGTACGGGTGGCGTGCGGAAGAAGTGTTGGGCAAGACATTGCCGGAAGTTGTAGAGATCGAGTATCCGCAAAAAAAAACTAGAGATGAAGTCATTGAGGACTTTCGCGCCCATGGGTACTGGAGTGGAGAGGTAGTACACACCACTCGCGAAGGGCGACGTATGCGTGTTTTGTCCGTTGTGACTCAGGTCGATGATGATCAAGGTGAGCCCGTCGGTGTGGTTGCGGTAAACCGAGACATCACCAAGCGGGTGCAAATGGAGGAGGCGATGAAGGCCTCTGAGGCGGAGTCTCGCGGATTGTTCGAGAATGCGCCCTACGGCATCTACAGATCGACAACGGATGGACGCTTCACAGCAGTGAACCCTGCACTCGTACGCATGCTGCGCTACGATTCGGCGGAGGAGCTTCTCCAGGTCGACATAGCGGAAGATCTCTATGTTGATCCTACGGAGCGGAGCCGATCCGTCCTACAACAGACTACCACCGCAAATGGTTTCTACGAGGAAGCACTTTGGCAGCGCAAGGATGGCAAACGCATAACGGTCGCGCTCAAAGGGAGATCGATATTCGGCTCTGACGACACCATCGTGGGGTTCGAGGCGATGGCAGAAGATGTGACAGAACAACGTCAGTTGGAGAGCCAGCTGAGGCAGGCACAGAAGATGGAGGCAATAGGCCAGCTGACGGGTGGTATCGCGCACGACTTCAACAACGAACTTCTGGTAATTCTCCTCAATACGCAGATGTTGGCCGAGGGCATTGAGCGGGGGGAGAAGCCGCGGAAAGACGAAATCAATGACATCAAGGAGGCGGCTCAAAGGGCCGCCGAGATAACACAGCAGCTGGTGGGCTTCAGCCGTCAGGCAGCTCTCAAGCGTGTACCCACCAATCTGGCCATGCGCGTAACGAGAATGTCCTCGATGTTGTCGCGAATACTCCCAGCGAACATTCAGGTGAAAACCGAAGCCGACGATACTGTGTCTTCGGTAAGCGTCGACCCAAACTCAGTTGAACAGATGCTGCTGAACTTGACCACAAACGCACAACATGCGATGCCAGATGGCGGTGAGTTGACTGTTCGGGTATGGGAAGACTCCCTCGATCAGAAGTACTGCGAACGCTATCCTCCTACAACACCCGGTCGCTACGTGTTGTTATCGGTAACCGACACCGGTTCGGGGATGGATGAAGAGGTCAGGGCGAAGATCTTCGAGCCGTTCTTCACCACCAGACCGGTAGGAGAGGGCACGGGGCTCGGCATGGCGATGGTGTACGGTCTCACCAAACAACAACAGGGGTTCGTGCACGTTGACAGCCAACCTGGGAATGGTACGAGCGTCAGGCTCGCGTTCCCGGTTGTTGAGGAGCCCGCGGCGACCATCACCGCAGAGTATGCTGTCGCTAATGGATCAGCATCTAGAGGCAAGGAAACGGTTCTATTCGTCGATGACGAAGAAGCACTGAGGCGAGTGGGTCGTCGCGTTCTGGAATCTCATGGTTTCACTGTGGTCACGGCTCAGGACGGAATTGACGCGCTGGAGAAGATCCAGTCGGGACGATACGAGTTCGACCTGATCATAACCGACCTCATGATGCCCAATATGGGCGGGGTGGAGCTTTGCTCCACAATGCAGCGTCTGGGAGTAAGGCTCCCGGTCATATTGGCAAGCGGACACACCCACACGGATATACCCAACCAATTGGTCCGCGAGTCGACGATCTCGTTTATCAGGAAGCCCTGGGATGTAACCGGAATGCTCGCGGCAGTCCGGAGGGCACTGGATACGTAGTCGATGAGGTTCGCCGCCTCCATTCCACCCTCCCCGAGATTCTGAAACCCCAGCGACTTTGCCTCCGTATTATCTACAAAAGTGAACATCGATCCCCGCTTTTGTAGAACATCGGAGGAGTCGTGTCAAAGGGCGAATACCTGGGTGAGTTTGAGCAGTTGGTTCTGTTGGCGCTACTGCGTCTAAAAGACGACGCGTACGGCGTGACCTTGAGGCAGGAAATCCAAAGCCGCACCAATCGACGGGTGGCCATAGGTGCGGTGTACGCGTGCCTGGAGCGGCTGGAACGAAAGGGCTATGTGAACTCCACCGTTTCTGATCCTCAACCAGTTCCGGGTGGACGCTCCAGGAAGTATTTCAAGTTCACGCGGGCCGGTGCCGAAGCCCTCCGACGCTCGCGTGAAATGATGGAGCGCATGACGGAGGGAATGGCCGTGGACTCCGAACTCCGAGCATTGTGAAATCTGAAAAACCACCAGCCGCTGCCCGTCTTCTGATTCGGATCGTCGTACCAGTTCGAGACCGCGAGTTCGTAATGCATGACCTGGACGAGGAATACGACTCGCTCGTACACGCGGGTGTGGACGTGTGGCAGGCGCGGCGTTGGTACTGGGCCCAAGTATTCGGTTCGGTAATTCCCAGCCTCAAGAGAAGGCGCCCTCAGGTGGGGCAGCCTTCGCGGAAATCTCCCATGAAGATTGAATCGGTGTTCCAGGATGTTCGATTTGGATTGCGGATGCTGCACAAACACCCCGGTCTGTCGTTCGCCGCTGTGCTCACGTTCGGACTCGGCATAGGACTAACGACTGCGATCTTCAGCATCGTCAATGGTGCGTTGTTCAAGGGTCTTCCCTTCGAGGAAGCCGATCGGGTGGTTTGGATTGAGAGCTATCGGCGCACCGGAGACCAACCTCGAGTGAACACCACGCTACACGACTTCCTCGACATGCGTGCCCAGCAGACGGTTTTCGACGGTCTGTGTGCTGTGACGATGAATACCGTCAACCTCTCGGGGGAGGAAGGGAGGCCGGAGCGTCACGGAGGTTTGTTTACCTCTGTAGGCCTGTTCGAGGTGCTCAACGTGCAGCCGCTGATTGGGCGTGCCTTTATCGAAGGAGAAGACTCTCCGGACGCAGAGAATGTGATACTAATTGGCTATGACGTGTGGCAGGACCGATTCGGTGGTGCCAGTGATATCATTGGCACCACCGTATGGGCCAATGGTACTCAGCACACGGTGATCGGAGTAATGCCGGAGGGGTTCATGTTCCCCGACCGGGAACAGTTGTGGCTACCGCTTCAGTTCGATCCTGCGTCGGTGCAGCGGGGTGACGACCGCTCATATGGTTTGGTCGCTCGGCTCGCGGATGGCGTTATTCTCGAGCAGGCGCATGCGCAGATAGAGACGATTGCGTCACGGTTGGAGCGGCAATACCCCGAGAGCAACGAAAACATCGGAGCCAATGTGAGGTCATTCACGAATCTGCTTGGCAACGATATGAATGCACTCCTGCTCACGATGCTCGGCGCAGTGCTTGGTGTCATGATGATCGCCAGTGTCAATGTGGCAAACCTACTTCTCGCACGAGCTTCTGTACGGACGAGAGAAATTTCAGTCAGGACTGCACTCGGTGCCGGCCGCACGCGGATTATTCTACAGCTGTTGACCGAAACGCTGGTTTTGGCGCTCGCTGGCGGATTGTTGGGCATCGGGCTCGGATATGCCGGACTCGAGGCATTCGATCGGCTCACGATTACAGAGCC
This sequence comes from uncultured Gemmatimonadaceae bacterium, assembly GCA_964436395.1. Lineage (GTDB taxonomy): Bacteria > Gemmatimonadota > Gemmatimonadetes > Gemmatimonadales > GWC2-71-9 > JBDGYW01. The sequence continues at coordinate 3,780 of CAYTDU010000300.1, forward strand.
ACCGCCGTTCTGGATTACGTTCGAGCCCGATCATCGGGTGATGCTGTTCGTGATTGCTGTCACGACTTTGTCCGCTGTCTTTGCCGGGGTCCTTCCCGCTTGGCAGGCGTCGAAGGCTAGTGTGGCTGAGACGCTGAAGGACCACTCGCGCGGTTCATCCAGTCTACGGCTGAGCAGGGTTACTGGCGCGCTGGTTGCGACCGAGTTCGCAGTCTCATGCGGTCTTCTAATTGCTGCGGGATTAATGATCAAGAGTGTGGTTGAACTCAAGACCGCGGATTTGCCCTTCGCCACAGACAACATATTCACAGCGCGGATCAACCTGACTGCTGTCGAGCATCCAGATACCGCAAGCAGAGCCTTGTTTTATGAGGAACTGCTGCCGAGGCTGGAGGCGATCCCGGAAGTGGAAGCAGCGACCCTGTCAGACGGTCTCCCGGCATCGGGAAACGGTATGAGAACCTTCGAGGTCGAAGGGCACACATATGGGGTGGAAGAGGACTTTCCAGTGGCACGCGGAGGTGTGGTCACGCCGGGATACTTCCGCACGTTCAAGGCCGGCGTTGTGCAGGGACGGGCGTTCAATGCTATGGACGTCGGTGGGAGTCTTCCAGTAGTAGTGGTGAATGAGACATTCGTCCGAACCTTCTTTCCGGATGGCTCTCCACTCGGCCGGCGAATCAGGATGGGGGTACGCGACACCACCGCGAAATGGCTGACGGTCGTCGGTGTCGTACCGGACATGAAGATGGAAGGCATCAACAACCGCCAAGGAAGTCCGGCGGGCTTTTATGTGCCGATTGCACAAGGATCTGTGGGCACCTTTGCGAGCATAGCTGCGCGTACCGGCGGAAACCCCACGACAATCACAGCAGATGTGCGCGATGCGGTTGCGTCTCTAGATCCCAACCTCCCGATCTATGATGTCATGTCGATGGGTGGCGTGATAAGGAAGGAGATGTGGCAACTCGGAATATTTGGATCGGTTTTCATGGTGTTGGGCGTTGCCGCACTGCTGCTCGCTGCTGTCGGGTTGTACGGCGTGATGTCATTCGCGGTCACGCAACGGACACAAGAGATGGGTGTCCGAATGGCGCTTGGTTCCCCGAGCGGAGTGCTCTTGGCATTGGTGATGCGGAGAGGAATCATTCAGCTGGTTATCGGGTTGGCGATTGGTATGTGTATTGGTGTTATCGCTGCCGGGCCGCTACAGATGGTGCTATATGAGATCGATGCCCGTGATCCGACCGTGTTCGGAGTGGTGGCCGCAACGCTGGCTGCGACAGGGTTGCTCGCGAGCGCTATTCCGGCGAGTCGTGTCACTCGCGTCGATCCGGTGACCGCGTTGACGCCGGAGTGAGACAACGATTGCAGAGTGTAGAGCCGTGGCTTATCGCAGCAACCACCGTTCTGCACTCTGCACTATGCAATCACGTCACTGCCTGCTCTCCACTGCGTCGGTCCTGACTATGATGTCAAATCCATCGAAACGGTAGCGCCGCCTTACCTCGTCTTCCGAATACTCGCCGCTACCGGAGAGAATCGTACGGAAAGCGTTGCCCACTCTTGGGATGACCTCGCTCGCTACCCAGGGATCGTTGTGGCCGGACAGGACGTGATCGTAATCATCCACCAAAGCAGCTATCCTGTCGATTGATTCTACATATGCGTCCAGGTCAACATCGGGGCCGAACGCATACAGGGGCCCGGGGAAGAAAATGTCGCCTGTCCACAGCATTCTGTTGGCTCGATCGAGTAGGCACACCGATCCCGGTGAATGGCCCGGTGTGTAGATAACCTCCAACTCTCGATTACCCAGGTCGACTATCTCCCCGTCATGGAGCAACTGAGTTGGAACCAACGACGGGATTATCCATTCCGTTGGATCGAATCCTTCGGGAAGTGGCTTCCAGAGGTATTCATCCGTCAGATATCGCTGAAGTGAAGGATTGTCGCGTCCTTCTCGCAAGACCCATAGCGCGGCTGAATCCTCAAAGGCGGCAACTTCTTCGAATCTGTATGCCTGTCCGATGTGGTCGTAGTGCTCGTGTGTTAGGAGCACGGATACCGGCAGGTCTGTCAAGTCGTTGATCACCACCCTGATGTCGCCTATGCCGGTTCCCGCATCGATCAGCACGGCACGCTCGGTACCCTCGACGAGATAACAGATGGCCTCTTCGAACTGGTTCGGTTCGTAAATCGCATACGTACCTTCGCCCAGCTTGTACACGTCGAACCATTCCTGATAGGTGCCCACCTTTTCCAGCGTGGCGTAGACAGGTCTCGGATGTACGTTCCACCACTCAGGTGGCTGCACCAACTCCGATTCGCGTTCACTCTCACTACAACCCGCGGATAGCACCATTGTGGTTGCTACGGTCAGTATCGCCAGTTTCGGTTTCATCAAATCGCCTCGAGGTCTAGTGCCGACTTTTCTGGGATACATGAAAGTGCAGATGTGTGAGGGTGCCTGCAAGGTGTCCAGAATAGCCGCATCGCGCCTACCGGGTACTTGGCGAAACTCTCAATATCTGCCGTTGATGGCAATAAAGGCGGAAATAGTTGCCAGACTTGGAGCAGCGGCTCGATGCGACCGGCGCACCATGGACGACCGGCAGAGGGCTGAGGTGGTGGAGCAACAGGCGGTGACCAATGCCAATGTCGAAGTGTTCACTGCCGTAACTTGGATATTGGTCGTTTAATGCCTGTCAAACACTATTACCGCCCCGGTGATTTTCTTAGTGTCCGATTCGATCATCGCTGTTCCGGTGAGGATGAAATCGGAATCTACCGACTCGGGACCGACCAATACGGCATCGCCGCCCAGTTTTGCCGCTTCGGAGATCATTTCCTGACGCAGGTCCTCGAAGCTGTCGAACACCGATTTCCCGCTCGACT
>CAYTDU010000301.1:0-6653 GCA_964436395.1 uncultured Gemmatimonadaceae bacterium
GCACCGCTGCGAGGGATGAGTTCTTGGTGATGCGAGCAGTCAGCGAGCTACGCAGAGGTCTGGTCAATGGTCGACACCGCATCGGTCCTGATCGGTTCGAACTAGTGGAGGGTCAGTGATTCCACCACCGCCACCGTTGATGGCACGCCTGAACATAACGCTGTACTCAAGAAACCATCTGTTGCAGGCTAACAGGCGCATGAAGACTGTCGAACGCTGGGGGAGCAATCCGTTTGTGCGCTGCGCAACATCCGTTCCAGAACAAGCATCTACTTGCTGGAAGGGAGTTCGTTCGCAGCTTATGCGCAGAGTCGTTGAACTAAACCGCTTCGCGGTAGGCAACTGAGCAGTTATCGTCTTGGTGGTTTCGGCCTGAATACCGCCACACATTTCTGATCACAGGAGTCTTACGGCCTGCCAGCTAGGCTGGACGGGTCCTTTGTGAGGAGAGGTGTTTCTGTCGATGACAGAAGCATCCGTTCATTTCACGAAGGAGTTCGTCATGACCAAGTTGCGCCAGCGGATGATCGATGATTTACGCATCCGCAACTACTCACCGAGGACAGTCGACGTATACACGCGCCAAGTTGCCTCGTTCGCGAAGCACTTCGGCAAGTCGCCGGAACGGTTGGGGGTCGAGCACATCCGTGAGTATCAGACCTTTCTTGTGGAGACCAAGAGTGCATCATGGACGCGGTTCAACCAGACCGTTTGTGCGCTGCGGTTTCTGTACAGGGTCACGTTGCATCGTCCGGAGTTGATCGAGCACATCCCGTTTCCGAAGCAGCAGAAGCGACTCCCGGTTGTTCTCAGTAGACAGGAACTGGCGACCTTCTTCGGTGCTGTTGCCAACCTGAAGCACCGCACCATCCTCATGACGATGTACGCTGCAGGCCTGAGGATTTCTGAAGTACTAGGATTACAGGTAAGCGATGTCGACAGCGACCGAATGGTGATACGAGTGCAACAGGGGAAGGGGAAGAAAGACCGTTACGCCATCCTCGCACCGACGTTGTTGTGTCAACTGAGAGAGTATTGGAGAATCTCGAAACCGCAATCCTGGCTGTTCCCAGGCAAGATTCCTGAGCGGCCGCTGTCGCCTAGTTCGGTGCAACGGATGTCGCGTAAGGCGGCCACAAGGGCGGGCCTCGCCAAGCCGGTCACGACCCACACCATGCGCCACTGTTTCGCAACGCATCTGCTTGAAGCCGGTACGAATCTGCGCACAATTCAGCTCTTGCTCGGTCATGCGAACCTGGGGACCACAGCCGTCTACCTGCATGTGGCCACGAACGCTTTGCAATCGAGTGAATGCGCCTGCGACCTGCTGGCATTCTCAGCTGAGGTACAAACGTCGTCGTGAACCGGCATCGGCCCGAGGTGGCCGATGTCTTCAGAAGCTACGGATCCAGTTACCAAGCAGCTAACGGCATTTCGGTTGAGCAGCGGCGGATCCTACATGATTTGGCGGTTTGTCGTAGTGCCGCACTGGGCGGTCACAAGAAGCGATGCGAGCGGTGTGGACACGAGGAGATATCCTACAACTCATGTCGCAACCGCCACTGCCCCAAGTGTCAGGCAGCCTTGAGGGCGCAATGGCTGGAAGCGAAGGCAGAGGACCTTCTTAATGTGCCGTACTTCCATGTGGTCTTCACGCTTCCGAACGCCATCGGCCCATTGGCACTACAGAACAAGCGAGTGGTATACGGGCTGCTGTTCCGTGTAGTCTCTGAGACCCTGTGCACCATTGCCAGGGACCCCAAACACCTTGGCGCAGACATCGGATTCCTCGCAGTGCTGCACACGTGGGGTCAGAATCTCCACCATCACCCGCACATCCACTGCGTGGTACCTGGCGGCGGAATTGCTCTGGATGGTAGCCGCTGGGTGAAGTGTCGAGAAGACTTTTTCTTGCCGGTACGAGTGCTGAGTAGACTGTATCGAAAGAAGTTTCTCGCCTGTCTGGGTGAAGCGTTCAACAACGGCGAGCTACGGTTTTGCGGCAGCCTCGAAACACTGGCCGAGCCGAGGAATTGGTGCCGGCTGCTGGCGAAGCTCCGAAGCAGTGACTGGGTGGTATATGCCAAACCGCCATTTGGAGGACCGACACAGGTCTTGAAGTACCTGGCTCGGTACATCCATCGGGTAGCCATCTCCAACCGACGGCTGGTATCGTTTGAAGACGGCAAGGTGACGTTTCGCTGGAAGGATTACGCCCAAGGAAACCGTAGCCGCACAATGACCCTTGATGCACCGGAGTTCATTCGCCGGTTTCTGCTCCACAGTCTACCCAAAGGATTTCAGCGAATCCGCCAGTACGGATTCCTCGCCAACCGAGTGCGTCAAGAGAAACTGTCGCTGTGTCGAGAGCTGCTGAGTGATGCTAGCAGACGTGCCACGACCACGGACAGGACTATACCCGAGAACACAGACAACGACGTCCAGTTAGATCCGAACAGCAGTACCACTGACGGAATATGTCCCGCTTGTCAGAAAGGTCGCATGGCTATCGTGGAAGTTATCGAACCCGATGCGCAGTACCAAAAACGACTCTCAACACCGCAGCCTTACGACACGTCGTAAATCATTCAATGGACACCGAACGATTAGCACAACACCAGTCAGCGAACGGGTCGAGGACGTGGCCTGCCCCGGATCCCGGGGTGTGCAACCACCGATGGAAACAGCACCTTTGCCACAACCGAACCCGTAGGTGTATCTGGCTGCGACTTACAAACCTCCGCCCACCAACTCACCCCAACCTCCCAAAACCGACTTGACACCCTCCCCAACCATTCAATCCCCATAGCGCTCAGCGGCTCAGTTCAACAGATTGTACCCGGAATGCCCAAACCCGGGGGTGGGAAATGTGCATTTCACAATCAGCCAACATCCGCTTCTCGCTGACACACTCTCCCAGCACTCCGGATACAATCCTGTACGTTAGCCGGTCACGACACACGATTGATGGGCAAGGAGTCATGTCATCGTCCAGCGCTGACACTGCTGGCCCTACCTAGAACGGAGGGCATTTCATGATGGTTCGGATTCGGGGCTTCTGTACAGTTCTGTCGGTTCTGCTCATGGCGTGCACCCAAGCTTCAGTGCCGCTTGAACGAGCGGATGAGCGCGCCGTTCAGCTCGAGGAGCGGCCGTCAGGGGTGGCCGGTGAGCTTTCCGCGTCCGCTACGCAATCTTTGTCGGAGCAGCAGAAGCTCATTTACACGGCGGAACTCTCGCTCGAGGTCGACAACGCGAGGCTTGCGGTTGAAGCTGCCGACAGCCTGGCCGTCGCGAGCGGAGGACTCGTTGCCGATTCACGAATCACGCAGAATGCAGACGGCAAGGAAACGGCCACCGTGAGGCTCCGCATCCCGAGTCAGCGTTTGGATGAGGTGCTGGTACAGCTCAGGCAGTTGGGCGCAGTGCGACATGAGGTCCTGTACACAGAGGACGTCACGAAAGACTACGCGGATATGGAAACCCGACTCGCAGTCAAGGAAGAAACCGGCGCACGATTGCGACACCTCCTGACTAGCCAGGCCGGCAACCTCGCTGACGTCTTGGCCGTAGAGCGCGAACTGGGCCGTGTGACGGAGGAGATTGAGTTATTGAAGGGCGAGCGTCGGTACTACGATGAGCGCATCGCGTACTCGACTGTGACGCTGACGCTCGTGGAGCCAGGCGCGCTGCCGTCGGCAGGCGCGGGGACACCAATCGCGGAGGCCCTCAGCCACGCGCTTGAAGTACTGTCCACCTCTGTGGCCTGGCTCATCTACCTTGTCGTGTTCATGGCTCCCTGGGTGGTTGTGGCCGGTCTTGGGTGGTGGGTGCTGCGCCGAGTTCGGAGCCGCCGTCGTGCCGTCTAACAGGGGCATGAAGCTGGCATGCGCGGGGGCGACAGTTCATCTGCGTGCGTGGAAGGAGAGCTGATGGCCGAACTTCTCATGCGGCTGGCGAGTCAGCGCACGCAGCTTATGCCCAAGGTCGTTGAACTAAACCGCTTCGCGGTAGGCAACTGAGCAGTTATCGTCTTGGTGGTTTCGGCCTGAATACCGCCACACATTTCTGATCACAGGAGTCTTACGGCCTGCCAGCTAGGCTGGACGGGTCCTTTGTGAGGAGAGGTGTTTCTGTCGATGACAGAAGCATCCGTTCATTTCACGAAGGAGTTCGTCATGACCAAGTTGCGCCAGCGGATGATCGATGATTTACGCATCCGCAACTACTCACCGAGGACAGTCGACGTATACACGCGCCAAGTTGCCTCGTTCGCGAAGCACTTCGGCAAGTCGCCGGAACGGTTGGGGGTCGAGCACATCCGTGAGTATCAGACCTTTCTTGTGGAGACCAAGAGTGCATCATGGACGCGGTTCAACCAGACCGTTTGTGCGCTGCGGTTTCTGTACAGGGTCACGTTGCATCGTCCGGAGTTGATCGAGCACATCCCGTTTCCGAAGCAGCAGAAGCGACTCCCGGTTGTTCTCAGTAGACAGGAACTGGCGACCTTCTTCGGTGCTGTTGCCAACCTGAAGCACCGCACCATCCTCATGACGATGTACGCTGCAGGCCTGAGGATTTCTGAAGTACTAGGATTACAGGTAAGCGATGTCGACAGCGACCGAATGGTGATACGAGTGCAACAGGGGAAGGGGAAGAAAGACCGTTACGCCATCCTCGCACCGACGTTGTTGTGTCAACTGAGAGAGTATTGGAGAATCTCGAAACCGCAATCCTGGCTGTTCCCAGGCAAGATTCCTGAGCGGCCGCTGTCGCCTAGTTCGGTGCAACGGATGTCGCGTAAGGCGGCCACAAGGGCGGGCCTCGCCAAGCCGGTCACGACCCACACCATGCGCCACTGTTTCGCAACGCATCTGCTTGAAGCCGGTACGAATCTGCGCACAATTCAGCTCTTGCTCGGTCATGCGAACCTGGGGACCACAGCCGTCTACCTGCATGTGGCCACGAACGCTTTGCAATCGAGTGAATGCGCCTGCGACCTGCTGGCATTCTCAGCTGAGGTACAAACGTCGTCGTGAACCGGCATCGGCCCGAGGTGGCCGATGTCTTCAGAAGCTACGGATCCAGTTACCAAGCAGCTAACGGCATTTCGGTTGAGCAGCGGCGGATCCTACATGATTTGGCGGTTTGTCGTAGTGCCGCACTGGGCGGTCACAAGAAGCGATGCGAGCGGTGTGGACACGAGGAGATATCCTACAACTCATGTCGCAACCGCCACTGCCCCAAGTGTCAGGCAGCCTTGAGGGCGCAATGGCTGGAAGCGAAGGCAGAGGACCTTCTTAATGTGCCGTACTTCCATGTGGTCTTCACGCTTCCGAACGCCATCGGCCCATTGGCACTACAGAACAAGCGAGTGGTATACGGGCTGCTGTTCCGTGTAGTCTCTGAGACCCTGTGCACCATTGCCAGGGACCCCAAACACCTTGGCGCAGACATCGGATTCCTCGCAGTGCTGCACACGTGGGGTCAGAATCTCCACCATCACCCGCACATCCACTGCGTGGTACCTGGCGGCGGAATTGCTCTGGATGGTAGCCGCTGGGTGAAGTGTCGAGAAGACTTTTTCTTGCCGGTACGAGTGCTGAGTAGACTGTATCGAAAGAAGTTTCTCGCCTGTCTGGGTGAAGCGTTCAACAACGGCGAGCTACGGTTTTGCGGCAGCCTCGAAACACTGGCCGAGCCGAGGAATTGGTGCCGGCTGCTGGCGAAGCTCCGAAGCAGTGACTGGGTGGTATATGCCAAACCGCCATTTGGAGGACCGACACAGGTCTTGAAGTACCTGGCTCGGTACATCCATCGGGTAGCCATCTCCAACCGACGGCTGGTATCGTTTGAAGACGGCAAGGTGACGTTTCGCTGGAAGGATTACGCCCAAGGAAACCGTAGCCGCACAATGACCCTTGATGCACCGGAGTTCATTCGCCGGTTTCTGCTCCACAGTCTACCCAAAGGATTTCAGCGAATCCGCCAGTACGGATTCCTCGCCAACCGAGTGCGTCAAGAGAAACTGTCGCTGTGTCGAGAGCTGCTGAGTGATGCTAGCAGACGTGCCACGACCACGGACAGGACTATACCCGAGAACACAGACAACGACGTCCAGTTAGATCCGAACAGCAGTACCACTGACGGAATATGTCCCGCTTGTCAGAAAGGTCGCATGGCTATCGTGGAAGTTATCGAACCCGATGCGCAGTACCAAAAACGACTCTCAACACCGCAGCCTTACGACACGTCGTAAATCATTCAATGGACACCGAACGATTAGCACAACACCAGTCAGCGAACGGGTCGAGGACGTGGCCTGCCCCGGATCCCGGGGTGTGCAACCACCGATGGAAACAGCACCTTTGCCACAACCGAACCCGTAGGTGTATCTGGCTGCGACTTACAAACCTCCGCCCACCAACTCACCCCAACCTCCCAAAACCGACTTGACACCCTCCCCAACCATTCAATCCCCATAGCGCTCAGCGGCTCAGTTCAACAGATTGTACCCGGAATGCCCAAACCCGGGGGTGGGAAATGTGCATTTCACAATCAGCCAACATCCGCTTCTCGCTGACACACTCTCCCAGCACTCCGGATACAATCCTGTACGTTATGGCGCACACAACCGTGAGGAAATGAAAAGG
>CAYTDU010000302.1:0-6643 GCA_964436395.1 uncultured Gemmatimonadaceae bacterium
CCACCCAGGTGGTATCCATCCAGAATCGTGGCCATTGCAGCAAGCGTAACCCCTCCCGACGAGGAGGGCGGCATAGAGATGATCGTATGCCCGCGGTAAACGACGGTCACGGGCTCCCGCCACGCCGCCGTGTAGTTCGCAAGATCCGCGGTCGTGATCAACCCACCACCCCGACGCATCTCCGCTTGCACAAGTCGCGCAGTTTCACCCATGTAAAACCCGTCTCTGCCGTTGTCGCGAATGCGCTCGAGAGTCCGGGCAAGGTCCGTCTGCACGAGAGTGTCTCCAACTGCAGGAGGCATCCCGTCTGGGCCCAAAAAGACCTCGGCAGTCTGAGAGAATTGGCCCAGCGCTTCGGCATTGGCCGAGAATGATTTGGCTTGCCGATCCCTAACGACAAATCCCTCGGCCAAGTGGATGGCGGGGGCTACGAGACCGGCCCAGTCCAAACGCCCAAACCGCTCGTGCATCGCCCATAGACCGGCCACCGATCCAGGTACACCTACAGCTCCATGGCCTACCCGAGAACCGTCAGTCAACGCCCCCGACTCGTCCAAATACATGTCTCGCGAAGCAGCACTGGGGGCGCGTTCGCGGAAGTCCAAGGCTGCCGTGGACCCGTCTGCCAAACGAGCCACCATGAACCCGCCCCCACCGATGTTCCCCGCCTCCGGGTTCACCACGGCGAGCGCAAATGCTGTGGCCACTGCAGCGTCGAAGGCATTCCCACCATCGCGCAAAATCGCCGTTCCGACAGCGCTGGCATATGCATCGGTGCTAACCACCATACCGTTGGATGCCGTTACTGGTGGGGCGTCGAGTGGAAACTCCCAGTCGGAGGGCACATTGTCCAGCCACGAGCTTCGGGTGCAGGCGGCAACAGTGACGGCCAGTAGAGTCAAACACAACAGCCGGTATTTCATGTAGATCTCACAATCGCGTGGTTTGAAGTTCAGATAAGGATAAGCTATAGGGCGGACAGGCGGACAGGCGGACGGGCAGTTGACGGCATAGGCAGAGGGGTTTGCAGGGAGGGACGCACAGGGCAGATAACTGAGCCCTGAGAAAAGCCCCGACACTGGGTAGGTGCCGGGGCACATAACTCACCTGCCGTAAACGTCTACGGCCGCCTGGGGCGGGCTCTATACCTCTCGTAAAGTTCCAGGTGCTTATTGTCCAGCGATGCTATCCGACCATTCACGATTAGGTGTAGGAATTGCGTCCTGATTTCCAACGGGTCTCCATCGGTCACGATGAGATTGGCAATCTTGCCGGTTTCAATCGTGCCCAACCGATCTCCGACTCCGAGGATCTCGGCGTTGTTGATTGTAATCGCCCGAATTGCTTCTTCTCGAGGCAGGCCGTACGAAACTGCACTGCCAACCTCATACGGCAGATTGCGTGATGCCGAAGCACCGAAAGTGCCGAATCCAATCTTCACGCCGGCAGCGTAAAGCTGCCCTGGAGCGGCATAGACCTGGTCGTAGCCGTAATCTTCCTCACTGGGCAGATTCTGGGTCGGGCCCAAGATCACCGGTACTTCTGCGTCGGCAAGTCGATCGGCGACCTTCCACGCATCTGAGCCGCCCAAGATGACGACGCGTACATCATTTCGGTCGGCAAAATCCACCGCCGCAGTGATGCCGCGCTCATCGTGCACCGATACGAGTAGCGGTAGCTCACCATTTGTGACTTTGGCCAATGCTTCGAGTTTCAGATCGCGTTCCACATCCGTGCCGGCGTCTACCGCTGCCTGGTAGTTACGACCAGCATCGAGCCAGCCTTCAATCTCATCTACCTTCTCGTCGTACTCTTTCTTCGCTTCCCGATAGCTACGCTCGTTCACCGACATCGTTGCATAGTCGAACGATCGAAGTTGCATGTTGGGCCAGTTCAAGACGATGCCCACCGACGGCTCGATTGTCATTTCTTCAACTGTCCAGCCGTCCGTGTGAATCAGTGAGGCCTGGCCAGCCATGACTCCGCGTCCGCCGGGGGCAGTCACCGTGTGTGTGATCCCGTTGGCTTTTGCCACGGGGATGTGTTCACTCGCCGGATGCACCGCCCACGTGGCCAACAAGTGAGGGTTGTAGTCGCCCAACTCAGCTACATCGTTCGTGACATCCACAGCCCCTACTTCTGTGAGACCGAGTTGCGTCAGGGCATCAAAGAAACCCGGGTAGACATGAAGCCCAGTGGCATCGATCACTTCCGCTCCAGCTGGAACCGTCACGTTTGCTCCAACCGCCGAGATCAGTCCGTTCTCGATCACAACGGTACCTCGCTCGATGGGAGAGCCGGCCAATGTGTTAATGGTGCCCCCACGTATGGCAATCGTCTGCGCCGCCATCGTCGCAACGCAGATGACGGTTACACATAACACACTCAGGAAAATCCGTCCGGTTTTCATTGTGACACCTCCTTGCCCTGATCGTCGGTAGTCACTCTCGGGCGTTCGCCCTTGCCACCACGTTCTTTCTGAAGGAGTGTTTCTTTCTCCTGTGCGAGCTGCTCGCGGAGCATGCGATCATGTTCGCGGTCGAAATACACCTGCCCATCGATGAGAGTCTGTTCCACTCTCGAGTAGACGCTGAGTGGATGGTTCGTGTAGATGACCAAGTCGGCATCCTTCCCGACCTCGATGGATCCAACCCTGTCGTCGATTCTGAGCATTCTAGCAGGATTGATCGTCACGAGCTTGAGCGCCTCTTCTTCAGACATGCCGCCCCACTTCATGGTTTTGGCGGCTTCTTGATTCAGGTGACGCATTTCCTCGTCGCTGTCGGAGTTGATGCAGGAGAGTACACCGCGTTCGGTCATGAGAGCGGCGTTGTACGGGATGGCATCGTACGCTTCCATCTTGTAAGACCACCAATCAGAGAAGGTCGACCCGCCTGCCCCATGTTCGGCGATCTCGTCTGCGATCTTGTATCCCTCGAGGACATGGATCAATGTGGCGATCGTGAAACCGAACTCCTCCGCGAGCCTGATCATTTGAAGCGTCTCATCGGCTCTGTACGCATGTATGTGAGCCATCATCGAGCCATCCATTACTGAAACCAACGGCTCCAGCTTCAAGTCGCGACGCGGCGGAATGACGTTGCGGCGTTCTCGTTCGCTCAAGGTGTTGTACTCATCCCACTCCTCTTTGTACTCCTGAGCGTCGAGGAATGCCTGCCTGATGACGTCCATCGTACCCATGCGGGTGGCAGGATACCTGTCCGGGTCGCGGTCGCGCTTGACGTTTTCACCCAAGGCAAACTTGAGACCAGGGGCCGCGTTCTCGAACCGCATGCCGTCGGCATCCTCTCCCCAGCGCATCTTGATCATCGCCTTCTGCCCGCCGATCGGGTTGGCGCTTCCGTGCAGAATGCTGGCTGATGTCACACCACCAGCGACAGCACCATATATCGATCGGTCGGTCGGGTTCAGCACGTCGTTGATATCAACCATTGATGATACCGCGACACTTCCCTCATTGATCGCGTCGGTGGCGATATGTGAATGTTCGTCAATGATCCCCGGCATCACGTACTTGCCGGTGGCATCGATCACCTTGGCACCTCGTGGAACGCTGATGTCGGTGCCGACCTCGGCAATCTTGCCGTTGCGAATGAGGATCGAGCCATTCTCGATCGTACCTTGAGTGACGGTGAGAATGGTCGCGTTCTGCACAACTGTTACATCCGACGGATCGATTGGACCGCGATCGACAGTCATCGGAACCGGAGGCGCCACTTCTTCCGGCTCTTCGGGCTCTTCCTCTTCCGCGGCTTCACCACTTCCACCACCCATCTGCTCGGCGCCTTCAACGTCCACTTCGAATCTCACGCCGTCCACAAACACCATCTTCACCGAGGTTTCGTGCGCGAACAGGTCACCATCGGTTACAGTGAGATTCGCGATTTTGCCCACGTCCAGACTACCTAATCTGTCGGATACGCCGAACAGCTCGGCGGGGCTGAGTGTAAACGCGCGTACCGCCGCTTCCTGAGAAAGACCCAGCGCGATCGATTTGCGCACATTCGCCATGAGATCGCTCGGCGAGGCTCCTCCGGAGTAGAAGGCAAACTGAACACCGGCGTCTTCGAATACTCCAGGAGTCGTCGGTGCACGATCGCGGAAACGCAATACACGCAGTGCCGGTTCCGCATCAGGATCGCCGTTCTCTGGCGGCTCGGGCCAATTGACGTTCAACAGGACCGGAATGCTCTTTTCAGCGAGCTCGTCTGCCACCTCATAGCCACCGTGAGCACCGTAGATCAGCGTGTTGACCCCCATCTGCTCGCCGATCGTGACCGCACGCTGGACTTCATAACCCCAAGTGCCCGGTAGCATCACGTAGCGCCCCACGTTCATTGCCTCACGCAACGGTTCGAGGGCACGGTCGTATTCAGGGCGCGTGATGCCGGTCGGAGAGTTGTTGTAGATCCTCCACGCCTGGTCGTAATGTCCGGCATCGAGGAACGTCTGCTTCACATACGAGATTCCGCCGAAAAGCGAGCCAGGGAACCCACGGTGGCCCGGGCCACCCTCCCAGTTTATGCGCAGTGCGATGGGAGTATTCACCACCATGTCGCGTGGCCGTTCACCGTAGAGGTTGATGAACGCCGACCGACCAGGGAAAAGACCGCGTTCCGGCGTCGCCAGGACGGACGTAAAACCCGCGCTGCGCCACATCTCGATCCGCTCGTCTTCGAGGGTCAGCTCATCTGCGGCGTTCAGCCACGAGAACGTTGCGGGTCTGTCCTCGGGCCCCCAAGAGTGAGGAGCCGGTTCCTGCCCCTCAGCACCCCCGCCACCTCTACTGCCCCCCTCCGGCAGTCGTAGCGAGGCCGGCAGCCCAACAGTCGACATCGCGTCCACCAAACCGGGATACACGGTCAGACCTTCACCGTCGATCACCCAGGCGCCTTCCGGCAGTTGCACATTCCCACCCACTGCTGTGATGAGCCCGTCTTCCATCACGATTGTACCATTATTGAAAACGTGGCCTGACACAGTTACGATGCGAGCGTTTTGGATTGCCACCTGCGGCGGCTGCCCCGGACCCTGAGCCTCAACGCAATCGGGCAGCGCGCAATAAACCGCCACTGCTCCTAGAGTCGCCAGCCCTATCCGGGAGCGTCTCTTACGAGACAAACAACTTTGCATGGCATTCTCCTCAGTATCGAGAGACTTGTTCGAAAAGCTGGGGTTTGATGTTGCGGCACCATCATTTCTGGTTGAGTCCAAGAATACGAACCTTTACGCAGTCGCGCTACCAGGTAAATTAGCGATTCGATTCGAATGGCAGAGCAGCCGTCTCGACGTTATTGTTCACCCCGACTCTGCCCGAAGAACCAGTAACCGGTTACCAAAATGAAACAGTTCAATGTGAAACTGATCCTATGTGCGGTTGCGATCACTCTGATCGCATGTGAACGCCCTGAGCCGATCGTCGACCAGGCGAGTGTCCAGCGCATACTCGCAACGCTGAGTGCCGACGAGATGATGGGTCGCGAGGCGTTTACTCCCGGTGCCGAGATGGCGGCTGAGTTTATCGAAGGCGAATTTGCTGCGCTCGGACTCGACCACTTCGGTGATTTGGAGGGGTACCTGCAGACCTTCCCGGTGTACTCGGTTACCGCCGGAGAGAATCGTGTAGTATTGAACGGGAGAGCGATCCCGTCTGACCGGTTAGCCCTTGCCGTTTCCTCCCCGTCCATTAACTGGACCGCGGTAGACGAAGTAAACGTTGTCGTGGTAGGCGCCGATGACAACCCGATGGACGCTCTAATGGCTTCCCGGCGTTCCGATACGAATACGCTCGTGCTCTTCAATACAAGGCACCAACAGATGTTCGCGCGGGTGAAGCAATACATGTCAGGTACGTCGCGTACACTCGACATGGAATCCGCCACGAACACTGTCTTTGTCCTGACCGACGTGGCCGAGGTGACATCGTTGGACATAAATGTCACCGCCACAGTGGAAGAGCTGCCTCTCACGAATGTCGTTGGTGTAATCCCGGGAAAACGCAGTGACGAATTCGTTCTGTTCGGAGCTCATCACGACCATCTCGGCTTCATGACGCCGGTGGATGGGGATTCGATAGCCAACGGTGCAAACGACGACGCGTCGGGAGTTACCGCCGTTATCGAACTAGCTCGTTATTTCAAGGCACTGCGCAAACCCACGAGAACTCTGGTCTTCATTGCGTTCGCTGCTGAGGAGAAGGGCTTGATTGGATCGGGTTATTTTGCCCAACAGCTCCCCCCAGAGCAAGTCATCACGGTGTTCAATGTGGAAATGATTGGCAAGGTCGGACCGTATGGCGACGATGCCGCTTGGATTACCGGCTTCGACCGTTCTGATTTCGGCGAAATCCTCCAGTCAGCGGTCGAAGGCACGGGCCATCAGGTCCGCGTTCTCCTCCTTGTGGCGCCTGCCCGACCCCGTCGACGGCGACGCCGCCTCCGGACGGGACACGACGCGGAGCTCACGCCCGCCCAGGGCCTCGCCCAGGTGGTCCGAGACGAACGTCCACGGGCCCTGGTTCTGCGGCTCGTCCTGGACCCAGACGAGCTCGGCGTTCGGGAACGCGTCGAGCTCGGCCCGGATCTGCTCCTTCTCGAGCGGGTACAGCTGCTCGAGGCGGACG
>CAYTDU010000303.1:0-6597 GCA_964436395.1 uncultured Gemmatimonadaceae bacterium
TGCGTATCAACAATTTACCTCACATCGTGGTTGGGAACTTTAGTTTAGCGGGAGTTGCGATCATGCAATACGAGCAACCAGCAATGAGTGAACTGCGGCTATTCGTGTGGTTTCTGGCCGCCCTCGTGTGTGCTCAAACACCTGCGCACGCACAGCAGCGTGACCAATACCTCTCACTGGCCAAACAGGCATTTGAAGAGGGGACGAGGTCAATACCGGAACAGGTGGAACGGTGGAAAGAGACCTGGGAGCCAAGGCCCGAATGGGGATACGCCCCTCCAGGTGGACCACCGTACTTCGCGCGACTCGCCGGGCAGCTCTATGAGCTGACAGGCGATGAGAATTACGCACGGGAAGCGATCAGGTGGCTGTCGGAACATCGTGACCTGAAGGCCTACTTCCCTGAGGAGCTGCACGGGGTGCGCCCCGACTATGCCAACGGAGTCCCGGCCATCACGAACTTCTTCGAGCTGCCGTTTTTCATCGAGGGCTATCTTGCGGTGAAAGACAGTCCTTTTCTCATTCCCCAGCAGCGTACCAGCATCGAAGCTAGCATCGCCGAGGCGGCGGACTACGTGGATTTCTTCCCTGAATGGGGACCACACAACCGGGCCATGCTGCGGGCGTACGCGCTGTTGCTTGCTTCACAGGCAATGCCAGACCACCCCAGAGCCGCGCATTGGCGGAGACTCTCGGAAGTTCTCGTAGCGGACAGCTGGGGCAAATGGGAAGAGGAGGACGCCCAGATCTATCACCCGGTGTGGCTGATTTCTTTGGTCCGCTACGCCGACGCCAAAAACGACATGTCGTTCTTCGACCATCCAACCGCTCGATATTACTTCGATTACTTCACGCATCTGCTCGATCCCACTGGGATGGTCCCCGACTTCGGAGACGCTCGCTGGCATGCAAATTGGGCTTGGTACGTTGCGCTACTCGAGCGCGCTGCCACCCAGTACGACCGCGACGACTATCGTTGGGCAGCACGTAGGATCTTTGCTGCCATGCGCGAGGAGATGGGAGAGGTGGTAGGAGTGGGGAACGGTATGAATCTCCTCGATGCGTACCTGTGGTCAGACGAACGCAATGCTGCTGTTCCACCGCCGGCCAGAAGTGAAGAGGTGATGGAGGACCTGGTTGGGAAGAAGATCGTGTTCCGCGACGGATGGAATGCCGACGCCAATTATCTGTTGCTCAACTACAGAGACGAGGGTCCATATGCACTGATGCCTCGCGACTACCTGCGGCACACGATCCCCGTGGAAGAAGAGAAGATGCACCACGGGCATTCAGACGAGAATTCCATTGTGCTGCTCATGAGCGGTGGATCGGTGTTACTCAATGACGCCGGCTATCGACCAATGATGCCGTCCGGTCCATCCGGTGAGTTTCGGGCTGACTATTACCACAACAGGATGGTGTGGCGCACCGGAAAGCGTGCACGCGAGCAACCGCTCTGGCAGTTTCTGCAGAACTCAGGAGGGTACAGACCCGCCGAGACTCAAAAGATCGAGTTTCTGACCGCTCAGGAGTTCGACGTTAGTCGCACGCGGGTTACCGATCGGCGTGACGGAGTTGAACACGACCGTGTGATAACTTGGCTAAAGCGAGAAAACATCTACGTCGTGTTCGACATCGTGAAGTTTCGGGAGACCGACTTCTACACGCTGTCTACCCTCTGGCACGGCACCACTCTGCTCGAACAGGGTGAGCGCCACTTCGTGACAGCAGTGGATTCAATCAGAGGCAGGCAGATGTCGCACAACAAAGCACTCCGCATCGAATTCCTTCAAGGTGGCATTCGCAGGCAAGGGACTTTCGATCTGACACGTAATCTGGAACCCGCAATCACCGCGTATCAAACGCTTTCGAGCCACTACCTCGAGGGCCATGTTGAGACATTCGTTACCGTGCTCACACCCGTTGAACGCAGCAATCTCGCCGGTTCACCAATCGACACCGTACGGGTCGTAGAGCCCCCCGAGTTACGTGCGGGTGTAGGGGTGGTGCTCGAGGTGAACGGCGAAGAGGTGTACGTGTGTGCCAAGACAGATCTGCTGCGGGACATACTGGATGCAAACTCGCGGCCGCGTTACACTTTTGAGTCTGGCAAAGTCACGTACGGTCCATTTGCCACAGACGCCAGCTTCTTCTTTGCACGATTGGGGAACGAGTCCGTCGATTGGGCGGCAACTCATATGGTCGGAGTTTATCATGAAGGTAATGAGCTGTTTGCCGCCGGCTGGAACACATACACACTGGAGCCCGACGATTGGGCAACTGGGCTCGGCGCAGGGAAGTGGCGCTACTGGGAAGGCAGTGTGGAGAGGTAGTAGGATAATGGGAGTATTCGGTCTGAGAGATTGGAAGTAGAAATGGCAGATTGGTTCGTTGAGCAGAATCCGGTCTTTCAGGCATTTCTGGCCACCCTGTTCACTTGGTGTCTGACCGCGCTCGGAGCGGCATTGGTGTTTCCGGTGCGGGACCTCAACAGGAAGTTGATGGATGGAATGCTCGGCTTTGCGGCGGGCGTCATGGTCGCTGCGTCGTACTGGTCCCTGCTCGCGCCGGCCATCGAGATGTCCGAGGAAGGGTCTTTGCCAGCTTGGTTACCGGCTACGATCGGTTTCCTGCTAGGTGCCGCATTCCTCCGGCTAGTGGACCTCCTCTTGCCCCATCTTCATCCTGGCAAGCCGATGGACCAGGCTGAGGGCCTCAAGACGCATTGGCAACGTACCACGCTCCTCGTTCTCGCGATTACACTGCACAACATCCCCGAAGGGCTCGCGATCGGTGTTGCCTTTGGTGCGGTGGCCGCGGGGTTCCCCTCAGCCACGCTCGCGGCTGCGATTGCCCTCGCGATCGGAATCGGAATCCAAAACTTCCCCGAAGGCACGGCGGTCTCAATGCCGTTGCGGAGAGAGGGAGTGTCGCCGTTCAAGAGCTTCTGGTACGGTCAATTGTCAGGCATGGTCGAACCGATAGCAGGTGTTATCGGTGCTGCGGTAGTCCTACTGGCGCGGCCGTTACTTCCGTATGCGCTGGCGTTTGCTGCGGGTGCGATGATCTTCGTCGTGATCGAGGAACTGGTGCCCGAGTCGCAAACTGGCGGTCATTCGCACTCCGCGACTACTGGTGCGATACTCGGGTTTGCGGTAATGATGACGTTGGATGTGGCCTTGGGATGACATGATACCGGCAACCGTAAACGCCGTTGCCCCCATCCGCGTTTGTGATATTGGTGGGTGGACCGACACTTGGTTTGCCGGACACGGTGCGGTGTTCCATATCGCCGTCTATCCATATGTCGAGGTGCAGATCCACACATATGCTACCGACGCTCCGGACAACAGAGTTGAGATCATTGCCGAGAGCTATAGCGAGCGATTTACTGTAAACCCCGATCGTATTGCTTACGACCACCATCCCCTGCTCGAAGCCGCGATTGATGTCATGGATTTGCCCGAACGGGCAGGGTTTCAGATCAATATCTACTCTGAGGTTCCTCCGGGCGCATCCACTGGAACGTCGGCAGCCGTGGCCGTGGCGCTCCTTGGGGCTCTGGATCGACTCTCTAATGGTCACCTGTCGCAACATGAGATTGCATCACTGGCTCACTCTTTGGAGACGGAAAAGTTGGGATTGCAGAGTGGTATTCAGGACCAGCTCTGTAGTGCATACGGCGGCATCAACTATGTCAATATGCACCGGTTTCCGGAATCAACCGTGGCGAACCTCCGGCTGCCTGACGAAATATGGTGGGAACTGGAGCAGCGCCTCGTGGTTGTGTATATCGGGACGCCGCACAGTTCGAGCCAGGTTCACGAACAGGTGATATCCGACCTGGGCTCCGATGCGTCAGCCGACCCCCGGCTGGAAGAAATGCGGCAGCTGGCCGGGCTCGCGAAAGATGCGATTTTAGTCGGCGACTTCGTCCGTTTCGGAGAGACAATGACTCGGAACACAGCGCAACAGCGGCTTTTGCACCCCGCGCTGGTTAGTGCGAAGGCCGAAGAAATATCGGCGATCGGCCGCGATTTCGGCGTACTCGGCGTAAAGGTGAACGGAGCGGGAGGGGACGGGGGGTCGGTGACTCTTCTTTGCGACGGCGACAGGGCTCGCAAACGACAGCTCGTGGCAGCCCTCAGATCAGCAGGTTTTTTGTACCTTCCGATCGTGTTATCCAGGCGCGGTTTGAGGGTTTGGTGAATCCAACGACTCCCGGATCTTCTGGAGCAGCGCGTCACGCTAAAACGGCCGTTGCATGAGCGGCAATCCTTGATTCAAGACACGGCCCTAACAGGTCGCTGATGCGCATATTCACGTTTCTTGGAAGGTTGGTTGCGCCGTGGGATGCTGGCAACCGATCTTCCCTGTGCCCGAACCCCCGGGTTTGGTGGATGGCCCTTCACAACTGGGACTTCGAAGGCAGCGAATTGTGCTGCTTGGAGGAATAAAGCAAGTGACGGCAAGAATAGGAATTCGACTAGAAGACAAGAACGAATGGGAGATGCGAGTTCCCCTGGTGCCTGATGATGTCAAGAGCTTGGGGGAACGAGGAGTACAATTTTGCGTGCAACGGTTTCCCAGGCGCGCATATGCCGACGCGCTCTACGAATCTGCCGGTGCCGAATTGGTCGAACATACGCGTGACTGCGATCTGGTCTTGGGAGTCAAGGAGATACCGGTCAATGAGTTCGTCGAGCACCAGGCGTACATGTTCTTCTCGCATACCATCAAAGGCCAAGCCTACAACATGAAGATGCTTGAAGCGCTGGTGCAAAAGCGCTGCACGCTCCTCGACTACGAGACGGTAACCGACGACGATGGTCGCCGTCTCGTTTTTTTTGGACGCCACGCAGGGTTGGCGGGAGCCGTGGACACCCTTTGGGCGTTGGGCAAACGTCTGGAGGCGCAGGGGAAGACCTCGCCGTTCCGAGACCTCCAGCAGTGCCGGCACTATGCGAATCTCGATGCAGCAAAGGCAGCGGTTCGGGCTGTTGGACAACGGATTTCCGAAGATGGGTTGTCGCCTGAACTCGCTCCCCTGGTGTTGGGAATTACCGGATACGGGAATGTGTCGGCTGGAGTTCAGGAGATCGTTGAGTTGTTGCCGATGGTCGAGGTGTCTCCTGCTGAGCTGCCGGCGTTTGTGGAGGCGAACAAAGACCTGACCAACAAGGTCGTCAAAGTGATTTACAAGGAACAAGACCTAGTAGAACCGATCGATCCGGATCGTAGATTCGACCTGCAGGATTACTACGACAATGGCTCCAACTACAAGTCGAAGTTCGGGCCACATCTCGAGCTTCTCTCTGTACTGATGAACGGGATCTACTGGGATGAGAAGTACCCTAAACTCGCAAACGAGCAACAGTTGCGAGAGTTGTACGGACGCGCTGCCGGGTCTCCTAGGTTGCAGGTCGTCGGAGACATCACGTGCGACGTCGATGGGTCCCTTGCCTGCACTGTGAGAGATACGGAACCGGGCGACCCATGCTACATCTACAATCCAGAAACCCGAGAGGCCGCGTCTGGTTTCGATGGCCCGGGTTTGTGTGTCATGGCGATCGGCAACCTCCCATGTGAGCTGCCAGTTGCGGCCAGCGAGACGTTTAGCAGTGCACTCTCGCCGTTCATTGAGGCCATGGCAATGGCCGAATGGGAAGAATCGGATTTCGAGAATGTTGTCCTTCCCGGTCCGATCAAAAGATCGGTGATTCTATGGCACGGGGCCTTCACCCCCGACTACGAGTATATGGCTGAATACCTGCGCTGAAGCCGGATGCCGAAGCGCTGGTTCAAACTATTGGTTAGGAGTCAAAGAAGATGAAGAGAGTGTTGGTTCTGGGTGCGGGACTCGTTGCAAAACCGCTGGTCGACTACCTCGCGGGCTTGGAAGACACCGAACTGACGGTGGCGGATATCGTGGTGTCCAAAGCAGAAGGACTCACGAAACAGCATAGCAACGCCACTCCAATGGGATTTGACGCCGGTGACGAACAGAGACTTTCAACTTTGGTTGAGGAGCACGATTTCGCCGTTTCTTTGCTGCCTGGAGAAGCGCACCCGACGGTAGCCAGATTGTGTCTGGAACATGGCCGCAGCATGTCCACCGCGTCCTACGTCTCCAGAGAGATTGGAGAGATGCACGACGCGGCGGTTGAGAAGGAGCTGATCTTCATCAATGAGTGCGGTGTCGACCCCGGCATGGACCACATGTCCGCAATGCGAATCATTCACGACGCTCACGACAGGGGAGGACAGGTCGTTTCCTTCCGTTCCTATTGTGGTGGTCTCCCAGCGCCGGAAGCGAACACCAATCCGATTGGATATAAATTCTCGTGGGCACCCAAGGGAGTGCTTGGGGCAGCCGTCTCCAAGGCCACCTATCTGCAAGATGGCAATGTCGTCGAGGTTCCTGGAGACGAGCTTTTCAAGTCGCCTGAGATAGTGAAGTTCCCTGGAGTAGGCACGTTTGAAGGATATCCCAATCGTGATTCCACTCCTTACGTCGACATGTACGCAATACCTGAGGTTCAGACCATCTTCAGAGGCACATTGCGCAACGAGGCACATTGCGAAGCATGGTACCCT
>CAYTDU010000304.1:0-6596 GCA_964436395.1 uncultured Gemmatimonadaceae bacterium
TCGGGTGGCGCGGGTTTCGGCCTGTCCACAAAGCAGTCTTCCGGGAAGACCAAGGACTCCCGGATGAGTACAGCCAAGCGGGTGGAGACACTCGACGGAATGCCAACTGTCCACACCGGTGGCGGCAAGGGTAACATGGCAGGAGTTGCGTGAACCACCAAGGTACGTCCTGGTAAACCAAAGGAAAGTCAACAATGACAATCGACTACGAAGCAATCAAGGATCTGAAAACAGACGATATCACCGCCAAGATCAGTTCTGGCGAGATAGAAGTTCCGACCGATCAGACGGAGCGGAATAAGTTTTGGGAATATGCCAGTTCCGACCCAGACAGCGACATTCGGCGATCAGTGCTGGAGAGCAATCCTGACAGAGGTGCGTCCTCTGAGGGGCCTGTCAGTGAAGATCCTGATGACGCGGAAACGCCTGATCCCGAGGGTGGGGAGACAGGTGGAGAGTCCGAAGCACCCGCAGAATCCGAAGGTGAGGCCTCGGGTCCTGTGTGGAAGCAGTACGGCTACGAGTCGGAGACGGAAGCCCTTGAGAAGTTGGGAGACCTGCATTCTCACATCAACGACCTGCAGCAGATCGTTGACAAGCAGAATGCGACGCGAGGGAAACTTGGTCAGAAGGCCAAGAAGATGGAGGATCAGCTCGAGGCGACTCAGAAGCGCCTTGAGGAACTGGAGAAGAATGCCGGCAAGTCGAAGACACCGGCGTTCGAGATGCCGGAGATGCCCGATCTTCCCAACCCGTCAGACTACGATGACGGCGAAGATGACGATGCGTATATTTTTGCGATGGGAAACTACCGCAAGGATGTGCAGTCATACCGTCAGAAGGCCGCGGAGTTCCAGAAGTCTCTGGTTGACCGCATGGCCTCGCTCGAGCAAACCGTTACGGGGATTGCCCCGACTGTGGAGAAGACCCGTGAGTACATGGAATCTTCTGCTCAGACCGAAGCGGAGCGTGAAAACGAGTCGGCGTGGAATATCATGTGGGAAAAGGACATCCCGACATTCCAGAAGGAATTCGGAGTGAGGACAAGCATCCCGGTACGTCGCATCAGTGATGCCAACGGGGTGATTGCAAAACAGGACTCCTACTCCCCCACCGAGGTCAGCGCTGCCCAGACTCTCCTGCGTGGTCTGTCGAAAGCAGATCAGGAGGCATACGCCAAGATCGTGCGGATGACAGAGGCCTACTACGACTTCTCGAACGGACGACCGGAACCCAAATACCGCACACCGCGGGGGGCTCTCGTGGACAACAATCTGATGGGACTGTTTCCGGCAGATCGTCCAGCGCGGCCCACAATTGACGAGGAACGTCAGCACCAAGAGAATCTTGTGAAACGGAGTGAGGCTCCAACTGGCATACCGCCAGAGCATCTCGCCTCGGGGGACAGTCTGAATGCAGGGCCGGAGACAACCGAGGTTCTTGTTCAGCGATTCCAAGACTTGCAGACAGAGTACAACGTCGCCATAGATCGTGGCATGTCCGCGACCAAGGCGTTCGAGCAAAGTCCAAAGTTCAAGGAATACTCCGATCTGAGGCAAAAGCTCACCGGGAGACCTCTACCAAAGTACGACCGATCAACAAGACCGGGATTCCGGTAGGAGTTAGGATATGACCATCAATAATCCGACAACGATCGATGCGGGGCTGATTATCACCACGTATCTCACTGACATGAAGCGGGAGTATCTCCCGAACGACATCTTCGATCACCTGAGTTCTGAGTACATCAATGCGACCTCGGAAGAGCCTGCTGCTCTGCCGAATGCGATTTACCTCAAGCTCAAGAGCGAAGCCGACAAGGGCCGCTACACCAAGGTTGCCATGGTGAAGGACCTGTCTGGCGCACCGACCATCGGAGCGAACGGTGACCAGCGGCTCCAAGAGGAAGAGATCACGACCAAGCACTTCCAGATGGAGTACACGGATCTCTCCCACGCGACCACCAACCAGGCCTACGGCATCTATGCCCGGGACAAGGCCCCGTACAAGATCTTTGAGTACAGGGTTCCCGGTCTGGCCAAGTACTTCAAACAGTACTTCGGCAAGATGCGCCGGCAGGCACTCTTGGAACTCCAGTCGGAGAACCTTGAGGACGCGCCCCATTTCAACACCCCCGGCTTCTCGCCGAACTGGTACATTCCGAACCAGACCAATGCGCAGCAGCCGGTGTACGTTGTCAACGCAAACGACTGGGTTGACACCATCGTGGCGAAGCTCCTGGCCGCTGGGACTGGCGTTAACGCTTGCGTGAGCGTCCTCTATCTCCAGCGTCTCGAAGAGTGGACACGTACAGAGGCCTTCATCACCCCCATCGAGTTCGAGGATGGCGGCGACGGATACGTTGTCGTGCTCCCAACTCCTCAGTGTCGTTGGCTGAAGCACTGCGTGCAGGCTGGCAACCTGGGCACGGTGTGGCGTGATGCTCAGGCGTTCAGCAAGGAAATCCGGTTTATGTATCCGGGTCTCCTGGGTCAGATCGGTGGCCTTCGCATTGTCGAGGACCAGCGGTATCCCACGCTGTCGCTTGCCGGTTCGGCTTCCAACTCGGACTCTTACCTCATCGACCTCGGCGCAGACTACACGCTCACGGCGCAGTATCGCGGCATGGGTCGTGCAGACGATGGCTCGTCCGACCCTCGGGACAAGACGGCCAATGCTCGCCAGGTTGGGTTCCTGCTCGGTCAGGCCGCTCTCTGCGAGTGGATGCCCGAAGGGTTCCACTGGGAGTGGGAGTACGAGCAGTACGACAAATACTTCGGCTCGGGGATCTTCTGTTCGGTGGGTATCAAGCAGCCGGTGTTCGACGTTACGGACAACGACGCTACGACCCTTCAACAGGATGGTTCGATTGTGCTGCCCTTCGCGGCACCGCCCGAACTGAACAACTACACCTCGCAGACTTCATAGTCTGTGAGATTCATGGGGAGGGGTAACACCCTCCCCGAAACCTTCCTATACGTCATAAATGACAAGGGGCAGACAATGATTGTGATCAAGGCACCTTTGCAGAACAAAGACGGATACCGTCAGCGGGACTATATTGAGATGGCCACAGGAGTAGAGGACCAGTACGGGAACCCCTTTGAGATCATTGATCTCCAGTGGATCTCGTCTAGGCTTCACAGGAACACCGACTACAGCAAGAGCCGTGGGTTCGAGGATGCGATCATCGAGTTCCCCCGTGGCAGTGAGTTGCCGAGGATTCGGTATCGGCAGAACGGCAGCATCCACTGGATGCGCAACACCCCCGGTCGGGGGCCGTTCCGCGGGCAGGTTCCGAAGACTCCGAAGAACATGCAGCGTCTGGCCAAAACCTATGGCTGGAAGCAGTGGAAGATTCTTAATCCCGCTATCGATGCCGAGGTGCGTGCATTGCATGACGCCTGGTGGAAGAGTCTCCCTGATGAGCAACGCGATGTTGTCAAGAACCAGATTCGGCTCTACAACACGCTCCCCTCAGAGAAGGACCAGATTGGCAACGAGATTCCCTACGAGGACTCCCGTCAGCAGCAGGCCGATCTCACCGAGGAGCAGCGCCAGCTCATCATCAAGCGCAAGGAACTCGATGAGCGTGAGGCCAGAATCCTTGAGCGTGAGATGAAGGTGAACCATGCTCAGGCAAGCAAGACGGCAGAGACAGGCCTCGCGGGGCAGATGACTAGCCAGATGCTTGACTCGATGAAGATGCACGAGATTCGCAAGCTCGGGCGGCAGATGACCGGTACGTCGATCCCCGCCAGCATGAAGAAGCATGAGATCATCGACCTGATCCTTGAGCAAAACCCTCAGAAGGCTGAGGTTGAAACCGTAACGGGGTAGGCTATGCCAACGACCGCTGAGAATGTTACGTTGATCCAACGACGTGTGCCAAATTACAGCAGGAGTGAGATCCTGTCTGTGATGTCGGAGCTGTATCAGGAGACATACCATCAGGACGTAGAGCAGACGCTTTATATCGATTCGAGCACGGGAATGCCTCCGTATCTGGTTACCACTGACGGGACGTACCAGTACAACTGTCCGAGTAATTGTCGCAGGACTGCACAGATATTCTCGACGGATTTGCCCCAGACATACTCTCGTGAGCGTCCCGTTGGACCAAGGAAAGAGTACTACTTCCGCGACAAGGGGTATCACTCAATCGCGGTGAGTTCTCGAGACCGACAGCCCGACGGGACGCTTGCAACCGTTACGTTCCAGAACGACCCGGGGGATACCACTCAGACGTTCTACCATCTGTACTGGATCCATGTGGACCCTCTGGACACCGAAGATGACGAGATGGTCCTCCCTGCCTGGACGCACCGCAGATTTCGGAATGCGTGCATTGCAGAGTTGCGGCAGGAGGACTATGGACAGACCGGCAAGGAAGAAGTAATTGTTGAGAGGATGCTGCGGGACATCCGCAACCAGCTCAACCGTGGACAGCAGGCACGCCTAGGACAAACCCCTGTGCGTGAAGAGTACCAAGTTTACCCAGAATCAGGTTGGTATCGGTTCTAATGGGCAAGGAATTTCTGAAAGCACCCAGGGAGATCACGACCGCTGAGACGGTGCGTGAGTTCGTACAGGAAAATTTCCTGGGGATGCACACTGGTATTCCCGCATCAGAGGTGGACACCAACCACTCTGCCATCAACAAGAACATCATCGACAAGGGCAAGTGGTCTGAGGTGCGGCCCGGGAGTTACGTGTACACGGCGACGGCCCTGCCAGCCGGGGACATCAACGCCCGTCCGATCCAGCACGATGAGATGGAAGTGATCGTCTGGTACATTGGCAGCACCGTCTATATAACCAACTTGCGCGGAGAGGTGTTTGATGAGGTGCTCAACATCCATGGGTCAGCCCCGTCAGGTGTTGGTACGCTCAAGCCTCGCAGTGATTACGTTGTGCTTACCACTGCCTCGGGGATGTGGAAGATCATCCTTGATGACGACTACTACTACATGTACCGTATCAACGCCGCAGTGCCGACGGTACTGGTTACCGACGTGCTCGAGACAGCGTCTCTTGTCTACGGATATCGATATATCTACTCGTACTGCCGGCTGACCGGCACTGGCAACAGGGACATGCTATCAGACGGCGTTGAGATCGCCCTCGAGAGTGGGACATGCCGCGAACCTGGGGTTGAGAAGGACTACGGAGAGGTGTACTTCGCCGACGAGATTGGAGAGGATCTGACCACGGCCCACACGATTGGAGACCTGACGCTTCCTTCAAATGTGCAGGAGGCTACCCACTTCAAGCTCTATCGTACCTTCAATGTCGGAGAGAACAGCGGAGGCGTGAGCCCTGACCTCGTTGGGGTTGGGAATAATCCATCTCGGTACATATGGGATACAGATGTTCCTGTGGCCAAGGCATTCACCGTTGATACCACCGTTGCCGGGGTTGCGACCATAGCAGGTGCCAACGACAACAAGTTCGTCCTTGGGGATGTTGGGTGCACCCTGACTGACCTGGCCGGGAACACGGCGACGATCACTGGGTACACAGATGAGGACAATGTAACCATCGGCGCAGGGTTCGGAGCCGATGCTACTCTTGAGGTTGCCATCGGGCACGGGGATGTGCTCCAGTGCCAGCAGGCAGGGATTGTAGTTACTCGCAACGCAGGCACAAGGAACTTCGCTGCCGGAGATGCCGGGAAGACGCTGTTTCGCGCCGACGGTGGTTACACTGTCCTTGAGACCTACGTGGACGCGAACACTATGTACGCCGCCGAGAGCGAGACGTATGCGGCCCAGGCGTGCACGATAGAGGCTGATGCGAACAACTTCTACCGCAAGTGGAATGATACGGTGCTCGACCGTGGCGGCGGTCTCAACAGGATCAGCCTCGAGGACCGCATGGAGGCCGAACTCGACATCTACATCCCCAGGCGGTTCTTCGTTCCTCTGCCGAATCCAGATGTAATGGTGATCGACAGTGGATTCCTGCTCTGCGCGGTGAGGGACGGGAGCGAGTACTGGTACAGCCAGTACGGAGACAAGGAATACTGCATCGGGTACTACCGGGACGACATTCAGTACGGGAAGTTCACCGGTGGTCAGTTGCGGCACATATTCGAGATGCCGAGCATAGCCGTGATACCGCTGACGAACAAGACCTACACGGTGCCTCTGAACAATGCCTTTGACGTTGGGCGCAGTGATGTCGGTGAGATCGTGTACAAGCTGCACGAGCCGATCATTGCAGACGAGAACATCGGTGTGATTGCATGGGCATCGATTGCCTACAAGGGGTCGAGTCTGGTGTACGCGCTGACCAACGAGCCTGCGGTTCGTACGTTCGACGGGCACTCGTGGAGCACACAGAACTACGCGATAGACGTTGTGACCGGAGACGACGCGGTACAGAAGGAGTATCTGGAGAGGATCGATCCGTACCTTGGTGTGGTAGGAACCTACTCGCAACTTGGTGGATACAAGATGTGGGCCTACAGGTGGGTGGCGGCATGATAACGATCACTGTTGGAACCGGTGGGGACTACCCAGATCCAATAACTGCGTGGCAGAGTGTGTTTCCAACTAACCAGCAACTAATTGGGGATGACTATGTTTTTGATA
>CAYTDU010000305.1:0-6573 GCA_964436395.1 uncultured Gemmatimonadaceae bacterium
TCGAGGCAAACGAGCATTTCTGCATTGATACTTCTGCGGTTTTCGGCAGCCCGCTGTTTCAACAGATCGTAGAGGTCGTTCGGGATGCCTTTGAGAGTGAAGGCCGGCATTGCACACCCATTGTGGAACCAAAAAGAAACCTAGTTGCGTGTTCGCCTCAGACAAGTCTGAATGGTGTACTTTGATGCCTAAGCTGGTACATGCCGAAACGGGTTTTCGACCTACAGTCCGTCTATAGACCAGCCACATTGAAGGTCGTCGGTGTATATCACTCTGCATTCGACAAATGCACGGTGGCCATGATGGGCATGAGCGAAAACATGCAGTCAGAATCTCGATTCCGTGTGTGGGAATGTGGTGCGCCAGTTGACTATGACGCCGACCCCTATATCCTTATACCACATATGCATAGCTGGACCCCCGAGCAGTATGACAGGATCCTCCCCAACGAAGTCCTGCCACTCGTCTCAAAGCCCAACCGCTACGTCGGCAACGAACTAGGCCTAGTTGAGAAGGACTGGGACGCCGCCGAAGTGCGCTTCTTGTTCTGCTACCCGGACGCGTACGAGGTGGGGATGAGCCACACCGGAACGCAGATCCTCTACCACCTGGTGAATCGCGATCCGCGCTGGCTGCTAGACCGGGCATACGCTCCGTGGCCGGACATGGAAAAACAGTTGCGTGAACGCGAGATCCCGCTCTGGGGCCTGCACTACAAGCGGCCAGTTCGCGAATACGACATCATTGGATTCACGCTGCAGTCTGAGTTGACGTACACAAACGTTCTCAACGTACTCGACCTGGCTGATATCCCGATCAAAGCTGAGGATCGTGCGGAAGGCGATCCAATTGTGCTGGTCGGCGGGCCGTGCGTGTCAAATCCGGAGCCGATGGCGGGCTTTGTCGATTGCGCGCTCATCGGGGATGCTGAAGAGGCAGTTGGGGAAGTGTTGGAGCTCGCGGGCGCGTGGAAAAAGGGGCGGACGGGCGGACGGGCGGACGGGCGGACGGAGGTGCCTGGCGGTAGGGGCGGGCAGGCGGCCAGGCGGCCAGGCGGGCAGTGTGCGTGGGAGGACGACACTGGCAGCACCGAGCATCCTTCGAAACAGGACCTGCTTACCCGATTGACCACCGAAGTTCCCGGCATCTATGTCCCGTCGCAGTACGAGGTGCCGGAGGGCGGTGTGACGCCGAGGCCGAGGGCTGATGCACCAGAGGGAACACCGTTTCCGGTGGTGGCGCGGAAAGTGCCGCGGCTTCGTCCTGAGGATTACCCCAGAAAGCCGCTGGTAAGCCTTACCGAAACAACGCACGACCGCCTGCCGATCGAGGTCATGCGCGGGTGCGTGCGTGGTTGCAGGTTCTGTCTCGCCGGGTTCATATATCGCCCGTCACGTGAACGCGATATACAGGATGCAATGGACATTGCCGAGTCGGGTATCGCGCATTCAGGATGGGATGAGGTGTCTGTTCTCTCCCTGTCCACGTCGGATTTTTCCAGAGCCACGGAACTCACCGACCGGCTGAGCCGTTCACTGGTCGATCGCGGGGTGAGCGTAGCGCTACCATCACTCAGAGCCGACGAGTTCAGCGTGGGGTTGGCCGAGGCGGTGAGCAGGGTGCGGAAATCGGGGTTCACCTTTGCTCCTGAGGCGGGAAGCCAGCGGCTCCGCGACGTCATCAACAAGGGGTTCACCGAATCAGACATTTTGGGTGCTGTGGAAAAGGCCATGGAAGCCGGCTGGATCGGCGTGAAGCTCTATTTCATGATCGGGCATCCGACCGAGACTGAGGAAGATCTCGAGGAGATGGTGAGGCTGGTCCGCGAGATTAGGGCGATTTTGGCCAAGTTTCCTGGCAGGCGCCGAGTGACTGTCTCTGTGTCGCCCTTTGTGCCCAAGGCATTCACACCGTTTCAGTGGGAGCGGCAGGACTCAGCTGAGACGACACGGGTGAAACTGTCGTGGTTGAAACAGCGTCTCAAAGGGAAGGGAATCGAGTTTCGCCACCACGATGTTGCGTCGACCACGATCGAGGGAACGATCTCCCGAGGAGGCCGCGACGTCGCCGACCTGATCGAAGGGGCGTGGCGTCGCGGAGCCCGATTCGACGGATGGAGCGAACATCGCGACTATGACGCGTGGGATGCAACGCTCGCGGAGGCTGGTGTCTCATTCGAGGGCTGTTTCAGAGAACGAGAAGAGGCCGAGGAATTGCCATGGGAGGTGGTCAACTGGAGGGTAGATCGCGATTTCTTGATTTCCGAACGCAGGGCTTCTCGTGATGCGACATTGACCGAAGATTGCAAGAATGCGGAATGCTCGGTGTGCGGAGCGTGTGATTTTGATACATTGGAGAATGTGTTTTCTGAACCGGTTGCGACGGAATCGACAGAAACGGTCCAACGCCTGCTTCAAGGCAGGCCTGGAACGACGGTGCGCCTTCGCTATGCGAAAGGCGCGGCGGTGCGGTTTCTGTCGCATCTCGATATGATGCGGGAACTCGAACGCACATTGCGTAGGGCGAGCGTCCCGATCCTATATACTGAAGGCTATTCACCTCACCCGAAGTTGGCGGCAGGTCCTCCATTACCGCTTGGCTGGACATCGGCCCACGAATGGCTCGATGTCGAGTTGGCGGACGAATGGTCAAAGAACGATCTGGCCGACCTGCTGGCCGACCTCAACTCGAAAGTGGCTCCGGGAATCGAGTTTCTCGAAGCCGCGGCGATGCCGAAGAAGTCCGTATCGCTGAACGCAGGGATCGCTACTGCCAACTACACCGCACGGTTTCCCTCTCCCCCGTTCGAGACGACAATGGGAGAGCTAGTTGCCCGTGTGAATGAGTTTCTGGCGCGGGATTCGGTGGTTGTCACCCGACGCGGCAAGAAACGGAGTAGCGAAGTGAACATTCGGCCGATGGTCCGTGAGTTCTCGGTGGTGGGCGAGGACACCGTTGTCCTTCGACTCACGACCGTAGATGGGAAGACCGTAAGGCCGACTGAAGTATTGAGAGTGGCTCTCGGCCTCGAGGAGGACCGCGTGCCGCTCGTCCAAATTTTCAAGTCCGATGCGAGGTTCGCGACGGGGGACTGTCCCTCGTCGGGAGCGCTGACTCGGGCAGAGGAACTGAGTTTTGAAGCGCGAAATTTTGATTTCATCCAACAGCCCACGCGAGACCCGCGTGGCAATTCTGGAGGACGATCGCCTAGTTGAATTGTTGGTCGATCAACCTGAGATCGACCGAACAGTGGGCAACATCTACCTCGGCAAGGTCGAGGCGGTACTGCCTGGCATGCAGGCGGCGTTCGTCAACATTGGTACGGAAAAGAGTGGGTTTCTTCACGCGTCCGACCTCGTCGAATCCGACGAGGACGACGATGACGAGGCGGCTGGAGCCGGAAACGGAAATGGCAACGGCGGCAACAACGATGGCGGTAACAACCACGGCGGTAATGACCATAAAGGCCGTGGCCGTCGCGACTCTCGCAAGATCCCCAAAATCCAAGACCAACTCCAGCGCGGGCAGCAGTTGCTCGTGCAAGTCACCAAAGAGCCCATTGGTACGAAGGGGCCTCGCGTTACCGCGCAGGTCTCCCTGGCCGGCAGATTTCTGGTGTACATGCCGGTCGCTTCGAGAATCGGGGTAAGCAGGAAGATCGCGTCTCGAGAGGAGCGCACGCGCCTCCGGCGCATGGTCAGGAAGTTTCTCCCGAAGGACGTCGGCGGCGTCATCGTCAGGACCGCGGCCAAAGACCTCACCGAAGATCTGGTGAAACGCGATCTCAAGTCACTGCTGTCGCTGTGGAAGAAGATCAACCGCAAGGCGACATTCGTTCAGCGGAACGCGCCCGCGCTGGTTCATCGCGAAGCTTCGCTAACCAGCGGGATCATACGCGACGTACTGACCGACAAGATCGACCAAATCCTGGTCGACTCCCGGGAGCTATACAAAGAGATCCATCGCTACTTGCGCCGCGTACACCCGGAGTTCCGCGACAAGGTCAAAGCGTACAACGACGGGGAGCCGCTGTTCGACAGGTTCCATATCGAGGGCGAGATAGAGTCGTTGTTTCGGCATCGGGTAGATCTGCCATCCGGTGGCTACCTGATCATCGAACCCACTGAGGCCCTGGTATCGATTGATGTGAATACAGGTAGCTACACCGGGCGCAAGGATCACGAAAAGACCATTCTGCGCACGAATCTGGACGCTGCGCGCGAAATCGGCCGGCAGCTGAGGCTGAGGGATGTTGGCGGGATCATCGTCATCGATTTCATCGACATGGACAACCAGGTCAACCGCGACAAAGTGTTGCGAGAGTTGCGCCAGGTGTTGAGTCGTGACCGTGCGCGCACGCGCGCATTCAGCGTGTCAGAGTTGGGTTTGATCGAGATGACTCGGCAAAGGGTTCGCCCGTCGCTGTATGACTCGATGACCGCTGTGTGTCCGAATTGCAGTGGGGCGGGAAGCGTATTCCGGCCGCAGATTGTGGCTCGGAGAGTAGAGCGCGCACTGAACCGAGTGGCAGCCGAGAAGAAAGAGCGAGGGGTGACAATCAGCCTTCACCCCGAGGTGGCTTTGTATCTCCTCGAGGAGGAGCCGAGGTTCTTGAAGAATGTGAAGAGAGGCAAACGGCTCGACTTGGCCATCCGCGACAATCCGGTGATTGCCGTGGACGATTTTAGGATCGTCTCGGAGCCGTCGGGGAGAGACGTGACGAAGGAGTATGAGGTGGTGTGAAGACGGTTTCCGCACGCCGGGCTGCGACTTGCGTTCAGTTCACCACCCTGGAGTCATCTCGCTGCATGATGAAAAACACGTATCCGAAGACGCCGGAATGCTTTTGGTACAGTTCGATCTCGTGCCGGCTCCTCGATGCGACAGCCAGTGCATCAGGGTTTCCGGCGTATTTCTCACCGAAACGTTCGAGACACTCGGCGAGCGGTACGTAGTAGTTCTCCCACCAGCCGACCGCCGGCAGGACAAACTCACCGAGCAGTCGATACCCGTTGGCGGCGATGCTTCTCCGCTTGGTCTCCACATCGCCGACATCCGAACACCCGTCCGCGAGCATCTCCTTCAACTCAGCCGGAACGTTGTCGTCGAACCAGCAGAACTCGGATACGACCATGTATCCCGTGGGCGAAAGCAACCGTCTCCATCTGGAGAGGCCCGCGCCGAATCCAATGATGAAGATGGCTCCTTCAGACCAAATGACGTCGAACGATCCATCCGCGAATTGCAGGTCGTTCATATCCCCAACTTGCGCCGTGACCTTTGCCCCGAGGTCCAAGTCAGAGACTCGTTTCGCAAGCTGGTCGATAAACGGCTGATGGTTGTCGACAGCGACGATCCGGGCGTCAGTCAGGCTCGCGAGATCGATGGTCTGCGCTCCCGAGCCGCAGCCAATGTCCAGAATCCGCTGGCCGCGATTCAGAACAGGCAGCAGCCTTAGGGCTCGCTCGGTGCTTTCGCGATCGCCCGGTCCCTGGCGAGGAATCGCTTCGTAGATCTCGTAGAAGTATTCCCAAAAGTTGTCGGTGGACAAATCGCGAACGCCTTCTGCTACCCCCGTTCCTTTCCGCCTTTCCCCGTTCCACCGGAGCGCCCGCCTCCCTGGCCACCACCACCACCCATGCCCTTTCCCCCGCCCATGCCTCTTCCCCCACCCATTCCTCGTCCTCCGCCCATTCCTCTTCCACCACCCATGCCTCGACCTCCACCCATGCCTCGTCCACCGCCCATTCCTCTACCTCCGCCCATTCCTCGACCTCCACCCATTCCTTGACCTCCGCCCCCGCCAACCCCTCGCCCTTGCCCGTAACCGGTTCCCCCCTGGACGTTCTCGGGCCGACTCCCTGTTTCGTCGCCTGAGGTCCCTTCCTGATCGCCGCCTGTGGCAGAAACCTCGGCAAGCCCACCGGCCTTGAACTGCTCAACGGCCTCACGGACGGTGACGTTGGCCGCACACTCGTAGAATGCGATCCCCGCGGCAGAGAGGGCTGCTTCTGCCTTGGGACCCAGCCTCTCGGCTATCACGCCATGAACGCCGTGATTGTGAAGCAGCTGAGCTGCTTCGATGCCGGCCCCGCTCATGGCGTCTCGGGCTGGATTCTCCACAGTCTCGAATTCCATGGTGTCGGGCTGCACCAGAACGATGCAAGCAGCTCGGCCGAACCTAGATTCCATGGGGGCATCCAAAGATGGCTCTGTTGCCGGGATGGCGATGGTTCTTTTCTCCGTATCGGTCATGATTGAACTCAATCCTCTCTATTTCTCATTGCAGCGATTCCCATAGTAAGGTGTTGCCACTGCATTATACCGAACTTCAAATGGGACACTCTGAACCTAACCTGTTCAAGCCGGAACTGGGGCTAGGCACATGAGCATATGTCGTGCTGAGATTAGAGAGGTCCTCTACGGAAAGTGTCGAGTGATCTATCGCCTCGAGGAGAAGCGATTGTTCATTCTAACGGTACGTCATCGGAGCCGTAGGTACAGTGAAAGCATTCTTCGGGCAGAGCAGTAGGCAGTAAAGTGGCTGTCTCGCCCGCAAATGAACTTGACCAA
>CAYTDU010000306.1:0-6558 GCA_964436395.1 uncultured Gemmatimonadaceae bacterium
GCCGCTTGGAGAGTTCGGCTTCGAGTGCCCTTAAGTGGTCATCGAATCGCCTTGAGATCGGCCTTTCGACCGAAGTTGCCGCAACGATAGGAACAGCCGCAGCGGCTGCGTCGCCCGTGAGTCGGAACCATACGCTATCTCCTGGTGTGCCCGATACCAACTGTGGCGCCAGCAAGTACTCCGCACCTGTTGTTCCAGCGGCCGCGAATGTGGCACAATCAGCAACCGCGCCTGGTGCAGCACTGAGATATTCGCCAACCCCGAGAGAGAGTTCTTGACCAGACGCCTGGTATGTACCAATGACAACACCTGGGTTGGAGATACCGACACGAACAGAGACTGTGACCGATCCTGGAACGAGACACTTGGGTGCAATCACGGCAAGCTCATTGCCGGTTGGCGAGACAGTTTCCACCTCCCCGACCACGCCGTTGAATTCCACTACAGTGGAATCGGTCAGATGCGCACCCTGCAGGAGAATGCGGCCCCCTCCGGAGAATGTGGATGGAACGACAGCATCTAACGTCGGTGCGCTGACGGCTGCAGCATTGAAAGTGACTGCTGCATCGGGTTTACGAACGAGAACCGCACTCGCGCTGTAGGTGCCTGCGGTTGGACCGAGTGTCAGGTATGCCTGGGCCAAACCGGTACCGTCCGATACGGTTACAGTGTCGGAGAACTGCGCACCGTTACCCTCGGTTAGCGACCACCTGACACCCTCCCGCGGGACCCCGGAACCATCTTCCGCCGTTATCAAGACCGAGAACGGCACTTGGAGCCTGTTTCCAGCCGTCGCGCTTTGACCATCTCCAGTGAGCTTCTCCATCCCGGCCGGTTGTGGCAAATCAAAGCCATCGCTGCATGCAGCAAGGCCTGCCACCGAAGTAATCAACAAGGCAACGGTCGTACGTGTAGCCAACCATTCCTCCGAGTCAAAGTGTAATTCCTGATACCGGGAAACCGACCTAGCGTTCCCTGAAATGGTGTTTCGCGTAACCCTTGGCAGTATCACAACATACGGCGTTTCTGAGCGTTTTGACAATGCCCACCGGGCCGGGTAGCTTATGTCTGTGAAAGCTAAAAAATCCCCGCAGGTTGCGGTTTGTCTTTCGCCCCGGCGGGTTTTCTCTTCGCCGGAAAGTCCTCCAACGCCTGATTCGGTTGCACACTGTCGGGCGACCGGGCGTGGTGCGCGATGAGTTTCGTGCACCTCCACACGCATTCGGAGTATTCTTTGCTCGACGGTGCGAACAGGATACCAGATCTGGTTCAGCGGGTTAAGGAACTGGGCATGGACAGCCTGGCAGTCACCGATCATGGTAACCTCCACGCAGCCTGGCAGTTTTATGCCGAAGCAAAAGCGGCCAAGATCCGACCCATTCTAGGATTCGAGGCATATGTCGCATTCGGTTCTCGGCACGCCCGGGAGAAACTGGCGGACTTCCCGGCGCAGTACTCGCATCTGGTATTGCTGGCAGAAAACCGTGCCGGATACAAAAATCTCTGCCGGTTATCCTCCATTGGCTTCCTTGAAGGGTTCTATCGCCGTCCGCGGATCGATCGCGAGGTGCTGCAGCAATACAATGAGGGAATCGTGTGCCTCGCCGCGTGCCTATCGGGCGAAGTAGCGCTTTGGCTGCGGCAGCAAAATTACGAAGAAGCCAAGCGGTCAGCGACGTGGTTCGCCCAGAATTTCGGCCCGGATCGGTTCTGGCTGGAGATCCAGGACCACGGGATTCCCGACGAGCTTGTAGTGCGGGACGGAATGCTCCAACTGTCCGACGACCTTGGACTGCCCATCGTTGCGACGAATGATGCACACTACTTGGAACGCACCGACTACCAAGCTCATGACTGCCTGCTGGCGATTGGTACTGGAAAAGACCTCGATGATCCGGACCGTTTTCGATTTCACGGACAAGAGAGCTACGTGAAGTCAGAAGCGGAGATGGCCGAACTCTTCGGGAACTGGCCAGACACGCTGGAAAACACGCAATACGTCGCCAACCTGTGCGAATTCGATTTCGAGCAGCGGTATTACGTACCGGAGTTCCCGCTCCCAGAAGGTAAGTCGTCGGAAAACGAACTTCTTGTTGCGCTCGCCAAGGAGGGCATCGAAAGACGTTACGGGAGCCCAGTTCCCGAAGGAGTTCAAGAGCGACTAGACTACGAGTTGGAAGTAATCACCCGATTAGGGTATTCAGGTTACTTCCTTATAGTCCATGACTTCATAAAGGCTGCGCGCGAACGTGGGATTCCGGTGGGGCCTGGCCGCGGTTCCGCTGCCGGTTCGCTCGTGGCATATGCGCTCGATATCACGGCGGTCGACCCACTCAAGTTCGATCTCCTATTCGAGCGCTTCCTCAATCCCGAACGCGTCTCGATGCCCGACATCGATGTTGACTTCTGCTTCGAGCGCCGAGGCGAAATCATCGAGTATGTGAGAGAACGGTATGGCAGGCGAAGTGTCGGCCAGATCATCACTTTCGGGACTCTCAAGGCTCGTGCCGCAGTGCGAGACATCGCGCGCGTGCTTCAGGTGAGCCTGAGCGACGCAGACAAGATAGCGAAACTCATTCCTTCCGGTCCCGGTTTCTCACTATCAGTGGCAGAAGCAGCCCAGAAGGTACCAGAGCTGGCGGAGCTCGTTAAGAATGATCCAACGTTAGAGAGGTTGGTAGACCTCGCCCAGCGTGTTGAAGGCCTTGCACGACACGCCTCTGTTCATGCTGCGGGAGTCGTGATCGCGCCTGGACCGTTGGATGAATATGTACCGGTATGCACGCCGCCTCAGCGTGGGAGCAACAATGCACAGAATGGAGGCGAGTCCCTGATAACCCAGTTCGACATGGTCGCCCTCGAGAAGGTCGGCATGTTGAAGATGGACTTCCTCGGTTTGCGCACTCTCACCGTCGTACACGATGCGTGCGATATGATCCATCGGCGCCACGGAATTCAGGTCGAATTCGATGAGGTGGATCTCGACGACCCGACAACCTACGAACTGCTCCGGGCAGGTCGTACGGCAGGCGTATTTCAGTTCGAGTCTGCCCTCGGAACCGACATGCTGCACCAGCTTCGGTGTGACAAGTTCGACGATCTCGTCGCTACGAATGCGCTGGTCCGGCCGGGCCCGCTCGACTCGGGAATGCACAACGTCTACATCCGGAGAAAGCGCGGTCAGGAGGAGACGAAGTATCAGCTCCCCGAGCTTCGCGAAGTACTAGAACCGACGTATGGGGTGATCCTGTACCAGGAACAGGTCATGCGAATCGCCAACGTCCTAGCGGGATTCACCCTTGCCGAAGCAGATGTACTCCGCAAGGCGGTCGGTAAGAAAGACTCCGAACTCATTGAAAGCGAACTCGAGAAGTTCGTTGAACGCTGTGTGGAACGTGGCCACAAGCGATCGATAGTTGAGGATCTGGCATCGCAGATCAAGACATTCGGCCGCTACGGGTTCAACAAATCGCACTCAGTTGCTTACAGCATCATCTCCTTCCAAACTGCCTGGCTGAAGGCACACTATCCCGCCGAATTCATGGCTGCGCTTCTCTCATCGGAGATTGGTGATACCGACAAGGTCGTTGCATACATTAATGAAGCAAGGGAAATGGATATTAGTGTCCTTCCGCCGTCAGTGAATGAGTCCGGATGGAAGTTCACAGTTACCGGCGAGCAAGAGATTCGGTTCGGACTCGGTGCGATTCGACATGCAGGACGTGCAGCGATCGACTCCATTATCGCGGCACGCGAGTCCGATGGTGTGTTTGGCGGATTTGCGGAGTTCTGCGAGCGAATTGACCTGAGGGTCTGCAACAAGCGCGTGTTGGAGTCGTTGATCGCCGCTGGGGCACTCGACCAGTTTGGAGGGCACCGCGCACAGCTGATTGCTGGATTGGAAACGGCGCTTGCCGAAGCACAGCTTCGCCAAGCAGAGAAGAGTGCGGGCCAAACGAGCCTTTTCGGCGATGTTGCGGAAGAGCGTCCTTCCACCGGCGGCGAAGATTTGCCAGATGTGCCTGCGTGGTCTGAAGGCGAGCGGCTGGCCAAAGAAAAGAGTGTGATTGGTTTCTTCATCTCCGGGCATCCATTGGAGCGGTTCCGCGAGGAGGTACAGCTATTCAGCACGCGGACCACGGCAACCTTGGGCACATGGAGTGAACACCAGGTGGAAGTGGCGGTGGTAGTGACGAGTGTGAAGCGGCGGGTAAGCAAGAAGACGGGGTCAGAATACGCCCGACTCACCGTCGAGGACTTTCACGGAACGGCGGAGGCATTGGTTTTTCCGGAGTCCTGGGCTAAGCTTTCCAGCATCATCGTGGCCGACAGTGCCATGCTTCTGACCGGGTCGTACAGCGCTCGTGACCGAGGTGAAGATCGCGCCCCCTTCATAGTTGAGGAGGCCGCACCGCTCGCAGAACTCCGTGCTTCAGGGGCAATCGGCCTGGAGCTGGTGTGGCGCAACGGGATGACAGACGGTGACGAGGTTGCACGCGGATTGACCGCACTCTGCTCGTCATACCCTGGGGCCGCACCCATCTTCGTATCGTGGAACGACGGGGATGGAGCGGAGACACGGCTCAAAGCCAAGAAGATCGGCGTAGATTTATGTGAGCCATTCCTCAACGCCGTCAGGGAGTTGGTTGGCGTGGAACGAGTCAGACTGGTTAATGCGAGGTAGGTGATATCGTGGCAGGCGTAGCCTTCCAGGCAGAGTTTGAGAAGCCCATCCTCGAGTTGGAACGACAGATTGCACACTTGCGACGGTTGGCTGAAGACCGCAAGCTGGACGTCACAGAGGAAATCGAGCCACTCGAGGCAAAACTTGAATTATTGCGCCGGGACATTTATGCCCGCCTTACACCGATACAGAAGGTGCAGGTAGCGCGGCACCCGGACCGGCCGTATAGCAACGACTACATTCGGATGTTGTTCACCGATTTCATCGAGTTGAAAGGTGACCGACTCTTCAGGGATGACCCGGCCATTGTCGGTGGTTGGGCACGGTACCACGGCCAGCCGGTCGTTGTTGTCGGTCAGCAAAAAGGCCGTGATGCAAAAGAGAATCTCCT
The DNA here is from genome assembly GCA_964436395.1 of uncultured Gemmatimonadaceae bacterium. Taxonomy (GTDB): domain Bacteria; phylum Gemmatimonadota; class Gemmatimonadetes; order Gemmatimonadales; family GWC2-71-9; genus JBDGYW01. Next base: position 5,076 of record CAYTDU010000306.1, read on the forward strand.
ACGGATGTTCGGGTGTGCTCACCCGGAAGGATATCGCAAGGCGTTACGGCTTATGCACATGGCCGAGCGATTCCACGCACCTGTAATCTCACTGGTGGACACGATGGGTGCATATCCGGGTATCGGGGCGGAAGAACGCGGGCAGGCTTCCGCAATAGCCCAGAACCTCGAAGAAATGGCTGCGCTGAAGACACCCATCATAACGGTGATAATAGGTGAGGGTGGCTCTGGGGGGGCTTTGGCGCTAGCGCTTGCTGACCGCGTACTGATGCTGGAACATGCCGTCTACTCTGTCATCTCCCCGGAAGGGTGTGCAGCAATACTCTGGAAGGATGCCGCTCACAAAGAGCGTGCGGCTGAATCACTAGGACTCACTGCACAACGTCTTTTCGAACTCAATCTGGTGGACGAGATCATCCAGGAACCTGCTGGAGGCGCACACACCGATCCAAATGGAGCTGCCGCCTTCCTCGATGTTGCTCTGGAAGAGCATTTGAACGAACTCATCAAGCAGAAACCCGACAGGCTCATTCGGAATCGCGCAGAGAAATTCTACAATATGGGCGTCTTCGCCGAGGACTGAGTTGGCGGAACTGATTGAAGTCCAGTTCAAAGGGAATAGGCGGGAGTGTTTCACCTGGGACAACGAACATCCACTCTCTCCCGGTGACTCCGTGATCGTCGAGTTGGAACGCGGGCGTGATCTGGGTCAGATTGCGGCCGTCGGCGATGCGGCTGACAAGAAATGCAGTATGCGGTGCAACGGCGAAACCGACTCGAACGGCGAGAAGAAGATCAGGAAGATACTCCGCGTGGCATCCGAGGAAGACCGGCATCTCCACATCGAGCTACGCAAGGGAGAACAAGAAGTTAAGCAGGCCGTCGTCGAGCGCGTCAAACAGCACGGGCTAGTGATGAAAGTCTGTGATGCAGAGTGGCAGTGGGACCGCAAGAAACTCACTATCTACTTCACCGCCGAAGCCCGTGTGGATTTTCGCGCATTGGTTAGAGATCTGGCTGGCCTTTTCAGAACGCGCATAGAGCTTCGACAGATTGGAGCACGCGACGAAGCGAGAAGACTCGATGGAGTGGGTCGTTGCGGGCGCAGGTTCTGCTGCGCATCTTGGCTCTGCAATCTCAAACCTGTCAGCCTTGCGTTGGCGAAAGACCAGCGGCTATCACTTAACCCGTCGCAGATCTCTGGCGGATGCAGTCGGTTGCTCTGCTGTCTGAGATACGAGCACGATTTTTACGCAGCCAGCCGCAAGAAATTCCCCAAGGAGGGGCGTCCGATTCGGACGGCGAACGGCTCGGAGATGGTCGTATCGGTAAACATCATCCGAGAACGGCTACTGCTCCGTTCGGAGGACGGTACGACTCGTACCGTGGCGCTACAGGCATTGAGAGACGAGGTCAATTCGCTCAAGGGACGCAAAGCGGAACAATCGAATAAGCCACCTTCGGCTTTGGTGAGTTTCGATGA